>RGRP01000032.1 GCA_010021145.1 Candidatus Fonsibacter lacus | reverse complement strand
TGTTCGTGAATATTCATGAAAAGTTAGTACTTTGGCTTAATCGTTTTAATTTTTGCAACTTCTGGATCAAGCTTAAAAAGATCTTGAGTTAATTTTTTAACTGAATCAACAGATTTTAAAAACATTTCTTTTTCTTGAGGATTAAATTTGATTTCAATAATTTTCTCAACTCCTTTTGCGCCAATTACAACTGGAACCCCCACATAAAGATCATCAACCCCATATTCACCATCTAAATAAACGGCGCATGGTAAAATTTTCTTTTTATCTTTTAAAAAAGCCTCTGCCATTTCAATGGCTGAACTTGCAGGGGCATAATAAGCAGAACCTGTTTTTAATAATTTTACTATTTCAGCTCCTCCGTCTCGAGTTCTTTGTATAATTTTATCTATTCTTTCTTTAGTCGACCAATTCATATCTATTAAATCTGGTATAGGTATTCCTGCAACTGTTGAGTACCTAGCAAGTGGAACCATTGTGTCTCCATGACCTCCTAAAACAAAAGCCGTTACATCTTCTATAGAAACTTTAAATTCTTCAGATAAGAACAATCTAAAACGAGAAGAGTCTAAAACTCCTGCCATTCCGACTACTTTTTCAGCAGGCAACCCGGAGTATTTTTGTAATGCCAAAACCATTACATCTAAAGGATTAGTGATACAAATTACAAAAGCATTTGGAGAGTACTTTTTAATTCCTTCACCAACTTGTTTCATAACTTTTGAATTAATTCCTAAAAGATCATCTCTGCTCATTCCTTCTTTTCTTGGAACGCCTGCAGTTACAATAATTACATCTGAATTTGCAATATCAGCATAATTTGTTGTGCCTTTAAGATTTGCATTAAAACGTTCAACGGCACCTGATTGAGCAATATCTAAAGATTTGCCTTCTGGAAGACCTGCAGCAATATCAAAAATAACTACGTCTCCTAATTCTTTTAAAGAAACTAAATGAGCTAGTGTTCCACCAATTTGTCCTGATCCTATAAGTGATATTTTTTTTCTCATATTATTAATTCATTGTTGGCATTGTAAAATTTGAAGTTGCCTTTATACCAGAAGGCCATCTTGAAGTAATAGTTTTTAATTTAGTATAAAATCTCACTCCTTCCATTCCATGCACGTGTTGATCACCAAATAAAGATCTTTTCCAGCCACCAAAACTATGAAAGGCCATTGGCACAGGTATTGGAATATTTATTCCAACCATTCCAACTTTAATATGACTTGAAAACGTTCTTGCGCTGTCTCCATCCCTTGTGAAAAGAGTAACTCCATTACCAAACTCATGTTTATTAATTAAATCCACCGCTTCATTAAAATTTTTTGCTCTTACAACTGAAAGGACAGGTCCAAATATTTCTTCTTTATAAATTCTCATATTCTCTTTTACATGATCAAATAAACAACCTCCTAAATAGAAACCCTTTTCATGTCCTTGAGGTTTTTTTATTTTTCTTCCATCCACAACTAATTTGGCTCCTTCTTTAACTCCCAAATCTACATAACTTGTAACTTTCTCTAAATGTTGAGCGGTAACCAATGGGCCCATATCTATTCCTTTATCTAGGCCTGGTCCTACTTTTAAATTATTAAGTTCCTTTGTAAGTTTACTTACTAACTCATCACCAATATTTCCAACCGCAACAGCTACCGATTGCGCCATACATCTTTCGCCTGCTGAACCATATGCGGCACCCATAAGTCCTGCCACTGCTTGATCTAAATCTGCATCAGGCATCACAACACAATGATTTTTGGCGCCTCCTAATGCTTGAACTCTTTTCTCAAATTTTGCTGCATTCTCATAAATATATTTAGCGATAGGAGTTGATCCTACAAAACTAATTGCGCAAACATTTGGATTTGAAAGTAAAGCATCAACGGATTCTTTATCGCCATTTACAACATTAAAAACTCCATCTGGTAAACCAGCTTCTGTTAATAATTCTGCTAATCTTAAAGAGCAGCTTGGATCTTTTTCAGATGGTTTTAAAATAAAAGTATTTCCACATGCGATTGCCAAAGGAAACATCCACATAGGAACCATTGCTGGAAAATTAAAAGGGGTTATACCAGCACAAACTCCGAGCGGTTGTCTTATTGACCAGCTATCAACATTGGTTCCAACATTTTCTGTAAACTCACCTTTCAATAAATGGGGTATTCCGCAGGCAAACTCAACAACCTCTAAACCTCTTGTTAAAGATCCTTTAGCATCATCATAAACTTTGCCATGTTCTGAGACGATTATTTTTGTAAGTTCATCTGAATTTTTTTCTATTAATTCTTTAAACTTAAATAAAATTCTTGCTCTTTGTAATGGTGGTACTTGAGACCATGTTACAAATGCTTTATTTGCAATTGCAACCACATCATCAACATCTTTTTTTGTAGCTAGATTTACTTTGGCTGAAACTTCCCCTGTGGCTGGATTAAAAACATCAGAGGTTTTTTTTGAAGATCCAGGAAAGGACTTTCCGTTAACAAAATGCTCTATAATTCTCATTTAAATTAATAAGAAAATATAAGGATAAAATTAAGCTGTCAAATAATGAAGTAAAAAAATTAAAGATCTTTACTATGTTGAACTAACATTTTTTTTATTGAACCAATCGCTTTTGCTGGATTCAGTCCTTTAGGACAGGTGTTAGTACAGTTCATGATTGTATGACATCTAAAAAGTTTAAGTTCATCTGCAACTTTCTTTAATCTTTTTCCTCTTTCCTCATCTCTGCTATCAATAATCCATCGGTAAGCCTGCAATAAAACTGCGGGTCCTAAATATTTCTCACCATTCCACCAGTAGCTTGGGCAAGATGTTGAACAACATGCGCAAAGAATGCATTCATATAAACCATCTAATTTTTCTCTGTCTTGTTTTGATTGATATATTTCTTTATCGCTACCATTGCTTTTTTTTTCAACCTGCAGCCAAGGCTCAATAGACTGATATTGTTTATAAAGTTGATTTAAGTTTGCTACTAAATCTTTTATTACCGGCATGTGAGGAAGTGGGTAAACTTTTATCTCGTCTTTAATATCAACAGCAGATTTTGTACAAGCAAGTCCATTAACTCCATCAATATTCATTGCACAAGATCCACAAACACCCTCTCTGCAAGATCTTCTAAAAGTTAATGTCGTATCAATTTCATTTTTAATTTTAATAAGGACATCAAGAACCATAGGACCACATTCGTCCATATTAACTTCGTAGGTATCAACTCTTGGATTTTCTTTTTTTTCAGGATCCCATCGATAAACTTTAACTTTTTTTAAATTTTTTCCATTAGTTTTGTCTTTAAAATATTTTCCCTCAACAATTTTTGAATCTTTAGGTAGAACAAACTGAACCATTAATACACTCTCGCTTTCGGAGGAAAATATTGAACTTCATTAGTTAAAGTGAAATTATGAACATTTCTGTAATCAATTTTTACTTTTTCACCATCTTGCCAAGCAAGTGTATGCTTCATCCAATTTTCATCATCTCGATCTTTAAAGTCCTCTCTAGAATGAGCTCCTCTACTTTCTTTTCTATTTTCGGCAGACGCCATCGTCACGAGTGATTGCCTTATCAAATTATCAAATTCTAAAGTTTCAATTAAATCAGTATTAAAAATTAAAGATTTATCTGAAACTGAAATATCATCCATTCCTTGCCATGGTTTTTTAATTTCTTCCATGCCTTCTTTTAAAATTTTAGCATCTCTAAATACGGCACAATTTTTTTGCATTGTTCTTTGCATTTTATCTCTAAGCACAGAAGTAGGCGTACCTCCATTTGAATTTCTTAATTTATCAAATCTTGAAATTGATTTTTCAGTCTCGCTTTCAGGAATTACTTCATGTTTAGAATTTGGTTGTACTATTGTTGCAGCTCTCATAGCCGCAGCTCTACCAAATACTACAAGGTCAATTAATGAATTAGATCCTAGTCTATTTGCACCATGAACGGAAACGCATGCTGCTTCACCGACTGCCATTAAGCCTGGAACAATTACATCTTTGCCGTTTTCAGTTTTTGATACTACTTCACCGTAATAATTAGTAGGAATCCCACCCATATTATAATGAACCGTTGGAACAACTGGGATGGGTTGTTTTGTTACATCAACACCTGCGAAAATTTTTGCTGATTCAGAAATTCCTGGAAGTCTCTCGTGTAAAACTTTTGGATCTAAGTGATTTAAATGAAGATAGATATGATCTTTATTTTTACCAACTCCTCTGCCTTCATTAATTTCAATTGTCATAGATCTTGAAACTACATCTCTTGATGCAAGATCTTTTGCAGATGGAGCGTATCTTTCCATAAATCTTTCTCCTTCAGAATTAACTAAAAATCCACCTTCTCCTCTAGAACCTTCAGTGATTAAACATCCAGCTCCATAAATTCCTGTTGGATGAAATTGAATAAACTCCATATCTTGTAATGGTAAACCCGCTCTTAAAACCATCGCGTTTCCATCGCCTGTGCAAGTATGTGCTGATGTTGCTGAAAAATAAGCTCTTCCGTAACCCCCTGTTGCTAAAATTGTCATGTTAGCTCTGAAACGATGAATAGTTCCGTCTTGTAAATTCCAAGCCGTAACTCCATGACATTTTCCATTATGCATTAACAAATCTAATGCAAAATATTCTATAAAAAATTCAGTATTCTTTTTTAGTGCTTGGCCATAAAGGGTATGAAGAATTGCATGTCCTGTTCTATCTGCAGCGGCACAAGTTCTTTGTGCAATACCATTTCCATAATTAGCCGTCATTCCGCCAAATGGTCTTTGATAAATTTTTCCCTCTTCAGTTCTGCTAAAAGGAACTCCATATTTTTCGAGTTCAATAACTGCTCTTGGAGCTTCTTTACATAAATATTCAATAGCATCTTGATCACCCAACCAATCAGCGCCTTTTACCGTGTCATACATGTGCCAACGCCAATCATCCTCTGACATATTTCCTAATGCAGCAGAGATTCCTCCTTGTGCAGCAGCAGTATGACTTCTTGTTGGAAATACTTTTGAAATACAAGCTGTTTTAAGTCCAGCTTCAGCTAACCCAACAGCCGCTCTTAATCCTGAGCCACCAGCTCCTACAACGATAACGTCATATTCATGATCAATAATTGGATAAGTGCTCATAAAATAATTATTATTAATGATACAATGCCAACAACGGGAAGTATAGCCGAGTATAACATTATAAGTTTATTTAAAATTCCTTTCAGACGTTCATCTTGAATGTAATCTTCAACAATTTCACCTAGACCTAATTTTAAATGCAACCCTGCAAATATTAAAAATAAAGTAAAAACAGTTATTGATAAATAGTTATCAAAAAAATCTAATGCTCCTGTGTAATCTTGATTAACTAAATCAACTAGAGAATATAAGAAAAACAATAATAAAGGTATCAGCGCAATTGCACTAACTCTTTGAATTATCCATTTATTTAAAGCATGATTTTTGATCATATAATCCAAATAAAAAACGTTGTTAAAATAGATAAAAATAAAACAATTATTCCAGAGAGATTTGCAGTTTTAATTTCATAACCATAACCAAAATCCCACGAAAGATGTCTAATACCATTAAACATGTGGTAAACGAATGACCACGTAAAACCCACCAAAATAAATTTGCCTACGAAGCTTCTTAAAAATTTTTGATAAAAATTATAATATTCAGGTCCTAAAGCTAAAAATAAAATCCATAAAACTATTAAGAAAAATCCAGCAGTATTAATTACGCCTGTAAGTCTATGGGTGATTGATAATAAAGAAGAAAACTGCCACTTATAGATTTGTATATGAGGAGATAGCGGGCTAGAATTTTTTTCCATAAAAAATATTTAATTATTTTTTATATGCTTTTTAACCAAAACCTCCGCTATTTGCACTGCATTAAAAGCCGCTCCCTTTAATAAATTGTCTGAAACAATCCACATATTCACAGCATTTTTTGTAGGATCTCTTCTAATTCTTGAAACATAAGTTAAAAAACTTCCAGCGGACTCTGCAGGAGTTGCATAGCCACCATTCTTTCTTTGATCAATAACTTTACAACTTGGCGCATTCATTAAAGTTGAACGAATTTGCTGAATATCAAATTTCTTTTTAAATTCAACATTCACAGTTTCTGAATGAGAAATAAGCACTGGAACTCGTACACATGTTGCTGTTAACTTAATATTTTTATCTAAGATTTTTTTTGTCTCATTTTCCATCTTCCACTCTTCTTTTGTAGATCCATCTTTCATAAAAACATCAATGTGGGGAATAACATTAAAAGCTATTTGTTTTGTAAATTTCTTAGGTTTAATTTTCTTCTTACTCAAATAATTTTTTGTTTGAGAAATTAACTCATCCATAGCTGCTTTTCCTGCGCCTGATACTGATTGGTAAGTTGATGTTACAACTCTTTTTATTTTAAATTTGTCATGAAGAGGTTTTAAAGCAACTACTAACTGTGCTGTTGAACAGTTTGGATTAGCAATAATATTTGTCTTTTTATAATCTTTAATTGCATGTTCATTCACCTCAGGAACAATTAATGGAATATTTTTAAATGATCTAAAATAACTTGAGTATTCAATTACAATTGAGTCTTTTGCAATTTTTGGAGCCCAAGTCTTTGCAAGTTTAGAACCTGCGCAAAAAAAAGTAATATCGGCTTTTCTAAAATCAAAATCTTCTAAACTTCTGACTTCAATATTTTTATTTCTAAATTTTATAAATTTCCCAACACTTTTTTTAGAAGCTAATAAATAAAGTATATTTACTGGAAACTTTCTTCTTTCTAAAACCTCAATTGTTTTTCTTCCAGCATTACCTGTGCTCCCTACAATTGCAATATTTGCTCTCATTATTTTAATTTGGATATAACCAAATCTCCCATTTCTGAAGTTGAAACTTTTTTCTGTCCTTTTTCCATTATATCTTGCGTTCTATAGCCATCTTTAAGAACATCTTTAACGGCTTGATCAAGCATATCTGCTTCTTTGTCCATATCAAAGGAATAACGCAAAGCCATAGAAAAACTTAAGATTGATGCAAGTGGATTTGCAATATTTTTACCTGCTATATCAGGAGCAGAACCATGACAAGGTTCGTACATTGATTTAAATTTTCCATCTTTATTTTTTCCACTTAATGATGCTGATGGTAACATTCCAAGTGAACCCGTTAACATTCCAGCCTCATCTGAAAGCATATCGCCGAATAAGTTATCCGTTACAATCACATCGAATTGCTTTGGATTTCTAACCAACTGCATCGCACAATTATCAGCTAACATATGACTAAGTTCTACGTCTTTAAATTCTTTTTTATGAAGTTCCTCTACTTCTTCTCTCCATAATAAACCTGCTTCCATAACATTAGATTTCTCACACGAAGTCACCTTATTATTTCTCTTTCTTGCAAGTTCAAAAGCAACCCTAGCAACTCTTTGAATTTCGCTTGTTGTATAAGTGTGAGTATTGGTTCCTTTTTTCTCACCATTAGATAACTTCTCAACACCTCTTGGAGTTCCAAAATAAATTCCCCCTGTAAGCTCTCGAACAATCATAATATCTAAATCAGAAACAACTTCTGGCTTTAATGTTGATGCGTTAGCAAGTTCCTTAAAACAAATTGCAGGTCTTAAATTTGCAAATAATTCCAAATCTTTTCTAAGTCTTAATAGGGCTCTTTCAGGTCTTTTTGAAAATTCTAATTTATCCCACTTAGGTCCGCCCACAGCTCCTAATAAAACTGCATCGCTTGCCAATGCAATATCCATTACTTTGTCAGTAATTGGAGTGCCATGCTTATCAAAAGAAATTCCCCCGGCTAATTCTTCGGTTATGTCAAAATCTGCAGATTTATTTTTATTAAACCAAACAATAATTTTTTTAACCTCAT
>RGRP01000031.1 GCA_010021145.1 Candidatus Fonsibacter lacus | reverse complement strand
GCAAGACCTAATGAAAATTTTGTTTTTCAATATACAACTTCATCCACTCAAATACATAAACGCTTAGGTATTAAGTAGTTTTTTTAAGAGTAGTTTTTTTTATAAAGAACTAAAAGAGAAAAAATAATTAAGATATTTATAATAGCAACTGGTAATACGAGTAATAAAAAAATACTTTTAAAAAAATAGAATATAAAAGCTGCATATATTAAAAAAAATATAGATAATCTAACAACAGCCTCTTTCCTAAAGATAGATATAATCAATAAGGAATGTTTGATAAGTTTTAAAAAACTCATTTTAGTAGGCCCGTGATATCGGATTCCTCTGATGGAGGGTATGCTTGTTTTATTTTTTATAAATTTTGCAATAGTCCCAGAAAAACTTACAAAAAGATTTTTATTAGAAATTATTAAGTTTAGATCTTTTTTAGGAATACACATGAAATTTCCAAATTTTACTGAATAACCAGTTAAAATTAGCGTTAATATTTTATGACAATGATAAGATAATTTAAAAAAAGTACTTTCAGAGCGTTTAATACGATTAGCAGTTATTGTTGAAGAAGGCTGCTCAAGCGATTTTAATATTAATTCTTTTACCTCTTCTGGCCTGTCTTCACCATCCCCATCCATAACAATTAAATAATCAAAATCGTTTTTTTTACTTAAATAATTGATTCCATTTGCAATACTTTTGCCGTGACCAATATTTTTAGGATTTTTAATTATTTCTATATCTTGAAATGAATCAAATTCTATTTTTTTATTTAATTTTTCAGTTGAACAGTCATCAATTATTAAAAATTTTAAGTTAGCTAGATTACTGATTTTTAAAGTATGAATATTGTTTAATAGAGTTAAGAGAGATTCCCAGTCATTAAAAACTGGAATTAATATTTTATAATTTTTCATTTATTTAGAAAATAAAACAAACATCATGATTATTTATTTTTTTATACATAATATTTTTAATATTTACATTTTTAAGATTGCATAAACTTGTTCCAACATCTTTCGCAATAATAACTGCTGGTTTTTTATAAAAATCATTATTTTCTTCCAAAAAAACTTTTGGTCTATTATTCAAATGATAAGATAAATTTCCAGCATACCATTCAGAAAACCCAACATGATATATCTTTTCTTTGGAGAAATTTTTCCATTCTTTTTCAATTTCAATTGCTATTTTTTTTCCTTCATAACCTGTTCTGCTATCAGAATAGATTGATCTTAAAGAATAGAGTATTGGGGATAGAACTAAAAATATAATTAATAAAAAAATAAAATTTTTCGATTTTTTTAAATTTATTTGATCTTGATATAAAAATATAAAGAAAATTCCAATTAAGGAATAAAATGGAATCATCCACATAGTTCTAATTCTTGAGCCAGTTATTATTGAGGTTATTAAAATTAAAATGAATGGGAGTAGAAAAGAAAATAGCAAAAATATAAATTTTTCATTATTTAAAGTTAATTTAATTTTTACTTTTTTTATTAGTAAATAAATTAGTAAAATAAATGGTAATAAAATTATAATTTGATTTATTAAAAATTTAAAAGGATTTAATAAATGATTGTAAATACTAACTTCATTTAATCCACCACGTTTAAGAGCATAATAAATTGTAGTAAAATCATTTTGAGTTAACCATATAAAATGTGGTGTTATTATTAAGAAAAAAATTAATAGAGCGTAAAAAAAATTTAACTTAATTTTTTTATCTTTGATTAAAATAAAAATTAAATAAAAAAAAAGAGATATTAATAAGTAGGCAAAAATATATTTTGTTAAAAAACCCAAAGCAGAGAAAGCTCCTAAAAAAATCCAGTCGCTAATCTTATTTTTTTTTATAGATTTTAAAAAAAAATATACTGTTCCAATCCATAATGGAATTTGACAAATATTTACATTAAATTGAGGCGTTTCAAATGTATAAAAAGCAATACCTTCAATTGATAGAATAGATAAAAGAATTTGAGATTTTTTTTTAAAAAAAAATGAAGATAATTTCCATAAAAATATAAAAGAAATAACAATAAATACTTGGCTTAATAAATAGTAAATCCAATCCTTATTTCCAAAAATTTTAAAAAAAAATCCTGGAATCCATGCGCTCAAAGGTGGGTGTTTATTGTAACCTAGGTTGAAATCTTGCCCCCAAGCTAATGCTTCAATTACATCTAAAGGTAAATTTTTATTTGAAAAATAGGGTACAGCAGTCCATATGATTAAATGATAAAGGCATAATAAATAAAAAATTTTTTTTTCTTTACCAGGTTGTATCATTAGCGATGATTTAATTGATTCAATGCAACTTGACACTATAAAAAAGGATCTTATATTCCCCCATCCTAATGGCTACTAAGTTACCAAAAAATTACACACCCAGTGCTAAAGAAAAGTACATGTGTGCAAAACATAAAGAGTATTTCAGAAGAGTTCTAGAAGAATGGAAAAAAGAACTAACTCTTCAAAATGATAAAATACTTTTCAATGAATTAGACGATAATGATACGTCAGCAGATGTTGTTGATCAAGCAACTTCTCAAACAGGAAAAGCTATTGAAATGAGAACGGTTAATAGAAATAAAAAACTTATTTCTAAGATCGAAAAAGCTGTAAAAAAAATTAAAGATGACACTTATGGCTATTGCGAGGAGACCGGAGAAGAAATAGGTTTAAAAAGATTAATAGCTAGACCTATCGCAACTTTGACCGTTGAAGCCCAAGAGCGACACGAGAGAGAAGAAAAAATTTTTGCTGACAGTTAAGAAACTAGAGGAATCTTTTCTCCTAAATTTTCAGGATCATAACCTTTTTTAACAGCGGTTCTTTTAGAAATTTCTTCATACCATCTAGATAAGTTTTTAAATTTTTTTATTCCTATTCCATGCCATTCATGACGACATAACCATGGAAAAGTTGCAATATCAGCAATCGTATATTCATCACATGCTAAAAATTTATTTTTACTAAGTTGTATATCTAAATACTCATAAATTTTTTTCGCAAGATCTAAAAATCTATTTTCGGCGTACTCACTCTTACCTTTATTAAATTTATAAAAATAATGGAGCTGACCTAACATCGGGCCAACAAAGCTTACCTGAACCATTAACCACTCATTAATGTTTTTTTCAAATTTTTGAGGATAAAATTTAAAATTATTTTTTTTAGTTAAAAAAATTAATATAGCACCAGACTCAAAAACAATCTCATGATTGTCAATTATGACTGGTATTTTATTTAATGGACTAATTTTTGAAAATTTTTCTGAAAATTGTTCATTTTTAGTAATGTCGATTCTTGTTAATTTATATTTTAATTCTAACTCTTCTAATAAAATAGAAATTTTTCTACCATTAGGGGTTGGGTAATAAAACAACTCAATCATATAAGCTATTTGTTTTATTTAAATAGTTTATATAAGTACATATGAAAAAAATTTTGTACTTTTACAGTGTTGCCTCCCCATTTGCTTATCTTGGGAATAAAAGATTAATAGAAATTTCAAAGAAATATTCAGCTGAAATAATTGAAAAACCAGTTGATTTAGTAGGAAAAGTTTTTGCCGCAACTGGCGGGGTTCCTGTGCCACAAAGACATATTTCAAGACAAAATTATAGACTTTTAGAATTAAAAAGATGGGGTGAGTTTTTGAATATTAAAATCAATCAAAAGCCAAAATTTTTTCCACCAAAAGATCCACATACGCCAGCATTATTTTGTTTAGCAAGTATTGAAATGGGCATTAAAATGGAATTTGGTTTCAAGGTATTGGAACAATTATGGGCAAAAGAAAATGACATTTCAAATTTAGAAACACTCAAACTCATAGCGAATGAATTAAAAATTAATTTTGATGATTTAAGTAAATTGGCAATGTCAGATAAGATAAAAAAAATTTATGAAGAAAACACACAGGAAGCAATTAATATGAATATATTTGGTGTTCCAACTTATATTTATAATAATGAAATGTTTTGGGGTCAGGATAGATTAGAGTTATTAGAGTATTCTTTAAAAAAAAATTAATTTTTTTTAATGAAAGAGAGTTTAATTAACAAACTTAATAAATTAAAAAATTCTTTTTTTATAAAAGAAGATTTAAATATAAATTTTAAAAAAATTTACATTAAGATTGCAGAATTAATTTTTTTAAAAAAACTTTCATTATCAAGTCCTTTAATTATTGGTTTGGCTGGAGGACAGGGGTCAGGTAAAACAACATTCGCTCATTTTTTAAAACTAATTTTAGAAGATAAATATAAACTGAAGACAATTACAGTTTCAATTGATGATATTTATAAAACCAAGAAGGATAGAGTAAAACTATCAAAAAAAATAAATAAATTATTTCTTACAAGAGGAGTCCCGGGAACACATGATGTTAATTTTTTAACTGAATTTTTTAAGGTTTTAAAAAATAATAACTTAAATAAATCTTTTTTAATTCCAAAATTTGATAAATCTATAGATGATCGATTACCAAAAAGTAAATGGCATCATGTAAATAAAAAATTAGATATATTTATTTTAGAAGGATGGTGCGTAGGAGCTAGACCTGAAGATAATCACCGCAATTTAAAAAAGCCTATTAATAAATTAGAGGCTTTAGAAGATGAAAATTACAAATGGAGATTTAAGGTTAATCATCAATTAAAGAATAATTATAAAGAGCTATTTTCGTTTATTGATTTAATGATTTATTTAAAAGTTCCAAATTTTAAAAAAGTTTTAATTTGGAGAGGGTTGCAAGAGAAAAAATTAGCTTATTCTAGAAAGAATATGTCTAAGAATAAAAATAAAATAATGTCTGAGAGCGAAATTAAAAGATTTATAATGTTTTATGAAAGAATAACTAAAAAAATGCTCATAGATATGCCTAAATTTGCTGATATAATTGTGCCTATAAGTTCAAATCATCAACCTAAAAAAATTATAATAAATTAGATGAGTTTTTTTAAAAAATTTTATTTTTTGATTTTTTTAATCAGCTCAGGAGCTTACGCGGTTGAAAATATTAATAAATCTTTAATATCTGCTTATTTAACTAATCCAAAACTTAATGCTGAAAGAGAAAGAACAAAAGCAGTTGATGAAAATTTAGTTCAAGCTTTTAGTGCTTTTAAACCAACCGTTACAATTTCTGCATACAAAAGTGATACAGATAGCTCTAAAATAACAACTTCAACAGGATCTTCTTCACCTTCGACTAACGCTCAGACAACAGCAAAATCAATTACTATTGAACAAAAAATATTTAATTTTGATGATATGTATAATTATCAGAAAGAAAAAAGTTCTGTAGAAATTGCTAGATTTACTTTAAAAAAAGTTGAACAGGATGTTCTTTTGGAGGCAGTCGAAGCATATACCGGAACACTTCTTGCTCAAAAAAAATTTATTTTTAGTAAAGAAAATTTAGATTTATCTGAAAAACAAGTTGAGTTAGATAAAAGCAGATTAGAGAGAGGAATTATTACAATTTCTGATTTAGCACAGTCAGAAAGTTCTTTAGCAGCAGCACAATCTAATTTGCTAAATGCTGAAAATGAATTGTTAATTAGTAAAAAAAATTTTAAAAATGTTATAGGATATGATCCTGTAGATTTAGAAGAAATTAATAATTTAAATTTAACTCTGCCTAAATCTTTAGAAGAAACTTCAATTTCTGCTCAAAAAGAAAATCCTATTTTAAAAATCTCTGAGTTTTCTCTTAAAAAAGCGGAAGATGAACATAAAATAGCAATAGCTGAACTTTCTCCAACATTTAGTTTGTCATTAGGAATAACTGATTATGATGGCTACAGTTCAAGTGTAGACAAAACAAAACAATCAGTTGCAAAAGCTCAAGCTTCGATACCTCTTTATAAAGGAGGAAAGCAAACTTCATTGATTATACAAAAGAGATCTTTATTAGATAGCGCTGAATTAGATCTTCAAACTTCAAAAAATATTGTAGACAGAGATTCTTATTCTGCATGGTCTAATTATAAACTTGCCATAAGTAATTTTGAATTAACAAAATTAAGAGTTAAAGCATCGGAAATTGCTTATGAAGGTATTATTCAAGAATATGAAGCTGGATCAAGATCAACATTAGACGTTATTACGTCAAGATCTACATTGCTTGAATCAAGAGTAAATAACGCAATTTCTGATAAAGATAGAATTGTTTCTCAATTCAAACTTTTATCCTCAGTGGGTAATCTCACAGCAAAAAATTTAGCCTTAGAGACAAAGCTGTATGATCCTAATGATTATCCTAATAAGAGCTGGATAAGACATATTTTTTAGTAAAAAATACATATATTTCATATACTTATTAATATAATTGAATAAAAGAACAAAATGTGTACATTTGTTTTATTGAGTCGTTAGACAATAAAATAAATTAAAAAGGAATAAAATGACTAAAAATACTCTTAAAGTTGTAAATACTGAAAAGACAGAAGATAAAAAAGAAAAGCAAAAAGCATTAGATGCTGCAATAAGTCAGATAGACCAAAATTACGGAAAAGGCTCTGTAATGAGACTAGGACAATCTAGAGTTCTAGATATAGAATCTATATCAACGGGATCATTAGGATTAGATCTTGCACTTGGAATTGGAGGTCTTCCAAAAAGTAGAATTGTAGAAATTTATGGACCAGAATCTTCTGGAAAAACTACATTATCATTACAGGTTATTGCTGAAGCCCAAAAAAAAGGTGGGATCTGCGCTTTCATAGATGCAGAGCACGCTCTTGATCCTGTTTATGCAAAAAAATTAGGTGTAAACACTACTGAATTATTAATATCTCAACCAGATACAGGAGAACAAGCGCTTGAGATTGCAGATACTTTAGTTAGATCAGGATCTATTTCTGTTTTAGTTGTAGATTCAGTTGCTGCTTTAACGCCAAGAGCAGAGTTAGAGGGAGAGATGGGAGATCATCATATGGGTTTACAAGCTCGATTAATGAGTCAAGCTTTAAGAAAGTTAACAGGATCAGTTTCTAAAACAAACACTATGATTATTTTTATAAATCAAATAAGAATGAAAATAGGAGTTATGTTTGGTAGCCCAGAGACAACTGCTGGAGGAAATGCTCTTAAATTTTATTCATCTGTAAGATTAGATATTAGAAGAATAGGAGCTATTAAAGATAAAGAAGAGATAATTGGCAATCAAACACGAGTTAAAGTTGTAAAAAATAAAGTTGCACCTCCATTTAAAGTTATTGAGTTTGATATCATGTATGGAGAAGGTATTAGCAAAATGGGAGAAATTGTTGATTTAGCAGCTAAAGCAAATATTATAGAAAAAGCTGGCGCATGGTACTCCTATAAAGGAGAAAAAATAGGCCAAGGTAGAGATAATGTTAAACAATACCTTAAGCTAAATCCTAAAATTGCGTCTGAGATTGAGATGGCGGTTAGAACAAATGCTAAACTAATTTCAGAAAAACTAAGTGATCATTCTGAGAATGGACCTGAAGAAAAAGAAGATAATTAAACTTAGTAAATTATAAATTAAATATTCCTAATACGTTAATTAAAGGCGCTTTTAAAAAAAGCGCCTTTAGCATTCTAGACATATATATAAAAAGTTGTATCTATAAGTAAATGGGTACAAAAACACTTAGTGAATGCAGAAGCACATTTAAGAATTTTTTTTCAAAAAATTCTCACCAAATTGTAGATTCTAGTCCTTTAGTTCCACAAAACGATCCAACATTAATGTTTACAAATTCTGGGATGGTTCAATTTAAAAATGTTTTTACAGGCTTAGAAAAACTTCCTTTTAAGAGAGCAACAACTTCACAAAAATGCGTTAGAGCGGGTGGCAAACATAATGATTTAGAAAACGTAGGTTATACACCAAGACACCATACGTTTTTTGAGATGCTTGGAAATTTTTCATTTGGAGATTATTTCAAAGAGTTAGCAATTAAATTTGCTTGGGAATTGATCACTAAAGACTTCGGAATTTCAAAAGAAAAGTTAACAGTGACGGTATATCACGAAGATGATGAGGCATTTGGTTTTTGGAAAAAAATCTCAGGTCTGCATGATAATC
>RGRP01000004.1 GCA_010021145.1 Candidatus Fonsibacter lacus | reverse complement strand
TCAACGGTTTGCAGGATACGACCGCCAACAGTGACTTGATCAGCAACAGTAGGTTCAGCAGCTAAGTCAACAGCAGCAACAGTCAGCTTGCGATCAGTGCCTTTGATCAAATCATTGACTTCACGCTCGCTAACATTCTCCAACACACCACGGACGGTGGTCGTAGATGCAGTTGCGCTCGCAGCTCCTGTCGTTGTGTTGTAAGCACCGGTTGTGATCTGGCGAATGATTACCTCTCCGCCAAACTTCGCCATCAGCTTGGAGGCTGTTTTCTGTAGCGAAGTTGCTAATGCCATTCATGCAACCTGCACGGCTGTCACAATGATACCCGGCACAGACGGATGAGCTGGTCCTGATACAGCTGCTGGCATTGACTGAATACTGGCAGCAACATTTGTTGTTGACCAGATCAACTCAAGATAATCGTTGGCGGCAAGTTTTAGAACATAATTAACACAGCCAATTACATTACCGGCAACACCCCCATGACTCGCAATAATACTGAATTTGCTATCTGATGCAGCTACGTCACCGGTCGAGCCGCTATCATTTTTTCGCAGCCAAATATTTGTATCGTGAATCTGTGAATCTGAATTCGTGAACTGAATAGAATAGGTAATACTGTAGACACCAGAGCGCGAAAAAGTAATGCGCGAATTAGAGGCAATACTAATACCATTGCTGTCTGGGTCAGTTGTGTTTATTGTGATCGCATAGTCTGTATTTGCGAGCGCAGCAACTTGATCTGTGGTGTCATAAAATGACCCCCACAGTATTTGATTGCGTACTGTGTCAAGCTGACTTGTAAATGGATTGAGCTTGAAAGCCACGACTCAACTCCTGGTAACAGTCAGCATATTATTGTTGCCGTCGTATGTCATCGTCAAAACGGCAACGACTTTACCACTGGCTCCACCTCTCTTATAAGTGGCAGTCAGCAGATTGTTGGCGCTATCGTAAGTATTAACGATGTAGTCATGGCTAGGAATGCCAAGTCCACCGCCAGCGGTTGTATCACCACCACCAGGAATCACGTAAGCCATCAGATTTTATAGGCAACAATTTTGCCTGATGCCAATGTTACGCTAGTAAATACACCTTCAATTTGATCACCTGCATTTAAAGGCACAGAACTGAAAGTGTTGCCACTAGCATTTTGAATTGTTGCCGTACTGATCACGGCATCTGCCAAGGCATACAGTTTCCAAAATCGTCCAGTATGTGCGCTGGTGTCGGTGATGTACTCGAAACCAATACCGTAGGGTGGCACACGGTCAGCACCAGTTGCCATATTGCTGGCACCAGATGTCGTGACGCTAAGACTGCCGATGGTAACAGAGTTGTAATCCTCAAGACCACTAAGCGCTAAGCCGTCCTTGTTGTTGTTTAAATAAACAGCAAGCACTGCCTGTGCGTACTGGATCTGAGTTGGGATCTCAGTGTCGGTGAAATAATCAGTCGTGATGCGAAAGGGGAAACCTACGGCGTAAGTGTTGATGTAGGTATCAGGCTTCCGCACGCCCGTTCGTGGCCATTGCAATGCCTGAGTATCAGTTGCACGAGCGCCTAGAAAACGCTCACGGTCGAGGCGTTGAGTGGCAGATACAAGCGCACGATTCTTTTGATCAGTGGTAGCTGTGCCCCATGCCACCACGTCGTCATCTTCTACAAACCCATCAATCAGAGCTTGAGCTGCTGCCAAGGTCTGGTAGCTGTTGGCGTTTGCGCCCCCTACCGTTGCGTCGATTGTTACTGCCATCGGTAGGTGCCGAGGTTACTTCAAGTTTAAGGGTGGGCTCAGCAATAGAGAAAGAGGCTGCCTCCTGAGAAGCAGCCTCCCTCTGTTGCCGTCGCCTAAAAGCGAACAGACCCATCAGACACGATACAGAGAAATCGCGGTGCTGCTAGTCACGCGACCAACGAAGGTTGCAGACGAAGCAGCAGCAACGGTAGCTGAACCCACCACAGTAACGGTGGTGCCACCAGCAACAGTCAACGCATGAGTAGCAGATGCCAAGTTGACAAAAATCAACTCGAAAGTCTGACCCACTTTGTTGTTAATGCCAAGTTCAGTGAGAATGGCAGCAGCAGTTGCGGTGGTATAAGTACGACCAGCAGTCGGCGTCACCGTGACGATAGTCTCGATGCTTTGAGCAGCGGTCAAGGTGGTGGCTTCATCGCCACCAGCCAGCACGGACTTAGCTTTGGTCAAACGACCAAAGTTTGGATCCTGCAGTTCAAATAAAGATGCCATGGCTAGTTACCTCAATCCATGTTCGAGGTGTTGGTCGCCCGCACGATGCCGAGGTTCTTCAGCTCGTACACCTTCGACCAGTTGCCAACAGTTTCCAGTTGAGCACGGGTGGGGTTGGTGGTAGTCACCGCCCACTTAGCACCAACAGGGTGGTAGCAGTAGTGAAGGTCAATCGACATGGCATCGCTCTTGGCGAGGATGTCACGGTCGGTTTCAGTCTGCATCGCCATCTGCTCACCGCTGGCGACAGCACCTGCAGTGAAGAAATAGGTGGCATACTCAGTGGTCGAACCGCTGCCATCGGTCTGCACATCGTCAGACACGATCACACGCAGACCCATGTAGGTCGGCACGGTTACTTCACCGCCGTAGGCAGCAACCATCGAACCACCGGATTGAGTCGTGGTGGTGCCACGAGCTTCGTTGGTGGACACGTAGTCGATTGCCTTGCGCTCAACCAGGTCGTAATAGACCTTGGAGTGCATGCAGACAGCAGCCAGCTTGTCACCTTGATCGCCCAGCAGGGAGCGAGCTTCAGCAACGTGGCGGGGGCTGAGGGTGGTCGGGGTATCACCAGACTCGCCGTCGATGGTCAGACCAAAGAAGGCAGCAGAGCTGGAGGTGGTGCCGAGGCTACCGAACACACCGCCGAGGCAGGACAGCAGGTCCTTTTGACGCTGGTTAGCAACGTAGTCAGCGATCTTGGCGCCAATGGCAGCCATCGGATCGGAACCAGCAGCAAGAGCTGCGAGGTCACGAGCCTCGAACGCACGACCACGATGCAGGATCACACCGATCTGCTTGTCAGCAGTGATCTTGCCAGGGGTGAGGCTGCTGCTATCAGACAGCACCTCGAAATCACCGGAAAGGTTTGCTTTCCAGAAGGGAACGTTGATGAAATCACCGCCCTCGGTGGCATTCAGCTCCGCCATGGGCTGCACCACACCGCTAGCCAGGAAGGCATCACGCTGAGTGGTTTGCTCAATGACGTAAGGCGTAAATACCTCGGGGATGATGATGTCAGAGCGAAGAGTCGCCATGACAAGTCCTCAAGATTGGTTTACGGTGTCGGGCGCAGCCCTAAATACCAGCGCAGCCGGTTACGTCAAAAGTCTAACGTCCTGCTGCAGCTTTCAACCTTTCGTACAAATCACGATCCGTACGGAATAAACGTGATTGCTCCGTGAGGTTAAAAGACTCTGGTGCGAATGGGTTTTTAATGCCGGTAGGCATGTCACCAGTGCTGCGACCGGAAGGTGCGCCACTGCCTTGCGGCTTGGGTTGCTTTTGCATCCAAGCTGGCAGGCTTTGCTTTGCCCACTCGCTAACTGGCGTGCGCTGGTAACCGTCTACCACTACGACAGTGCCATCAGCTTCACGCTCGATTTGATCAGCGTTCAGCTTGGTTTTAAGCACTAAGTCAGGATCGTGAACGACCTCTGCTAATGCGCTGACGGCTGGTGTGAGCAGTTCCAGTTCACGAACTCTGGATTCAAGTTCTGTGATGCGCTGGTCCTTCTGCGCCGTCGCCTCGCGGAACTGCTGCTCCAAAGCCTGTCGAGCTTCAGCGTATTTTCCTTGAGATTCAAGTTCTGCCTGTTCGGCACGTCGCTTGAATTCCAGTAGTTCGTTGATGTCAACGCCATCTGGCACAGCAGGTGCTTTTTTGGCAGAGCGAAGCTCAGCAATCAGTTCCTTGTTTTTGCGTTCTAGTGCTTCAACGCTGCGCTGCAACGCATCAGCATCAACCGTAGGAGCCGCAGGCTCTTGGTTGGTTTGGTCTTCAGACATGAATAACCCGCAGGGTTAAGTGCAACCGAAGGTTATCACCACTTAGTTTTGTCTGCCCAAAATGCAGCAGACATCTTGCCTTTGGCAATGTTTTTAGCGTGACGAGCCTTAAAAGCTGCTCGACGAGCTTTTGCTGCGTCTGATTCGCCTTGCTTTGGCGGGCTGCCGCTAATACCCTGCTGCCCAAAGCGGATCAACTTGACCTTATCGCCTTCCTTGGCAAGCACGGCGTGAGATTTATTCGGATGATTTGGCGTGCGCTTAGGTTTGTTGTACCCCTCAAAGCGTTCGCCACGATACTCAATCATCGTCGTCGTCCTCCGTGCAAGTAATGACCTCGATGCCTTCTGCCAGTCTGCCCATTAAAGCACCAAGGATTTGAGGATCAGCAGGACATGGAAAGACAAAACGACCTTCGATGATGCCGTCACTGCATTTGAGGTAAGTGCAGTTGCCTTCCCAGATCCTGCCTTTCATCGTTTTAGTGGCGCTTCCTTTAGTTCAGAGCGCAGCTTGAGCACTTTGGCTCCTGTTGACTCCGACTTGATTTCAAGTACAGGATCGCCAGGCTGAGCAATACGAACTACCTGCCCGCCAGATTGCGTGCTGATGGTTGCGCGTTTCTTAGCGACGCCTGTCACAGTGCCGAAAGTGCGAGCGCCCTGGTAAGTCCAGGCGACACGTGAGCCGATTCCAATTGCCATTACTTACGTTTGCGTGATTTGCCGGCTTCGCTTAGCGCGATAGCAATTGCCTGCTTACGGCTTTTGACTGTTGGTCCTTTTCCTGGGCCCGGTTTGCCGCTTTTTAGTGCCCCGGCTTTGTACTCTCGCATCACCTTGCTGATTTTCTTGTCCGCCTTGGATGGTTTTTTCGGCATTACGCCAAGCCTCAACACCTGTGAGCAGTGTAGAACCATCAGCTGTTGCCCAACCTTTATCGGTGTAAATCGCTGGCACCCATGCTTCACCCTGTAATGCCTCGACAGGATCAGAGCTGATGAAGTAAATGCCCTCGTTACGGAAGTGTCTAAGACTCGGCAGCTCCATAGCGTCTCCTTAGTTGCTCCAACGTTAGTTCGCTGCCATCATCTCTCACCAGCTTTGCCATGGCATCCTTTGCGCCGTATTTCTTAGCAAGCAGATCGAAATAACGAACGCGTTCCTTGCCTAGCACTTCAGCCTTGGTTGCTGCATCTTGCTTTGCTAGCCACTGACCGTAGGACGTGTCAGCAGGGACTGGACCATCCATGCTTGAACGCTTGCCTGGTGGTGGTGGATCAAAACCAAGTTCGTCGTAATCGATCACAGGCACTGTGGTTGACCTGCAGTTGAAATGCTGCGGCGGCATTGGACCTTTACCGTATTCAAACTCCCGCCCGTCTAACGCGGCACAGATCGAGGAAGTTCGAGCGTCGAGCGTGGCGACGTAACGGTATTTCTTTGTGATGTCTTGATTGGCTTCGTAGACCTGTTGGCTGGCGGCATTTGCAACTTGATTGACGCTGGTGCGAACAAGCGCCATTACCTGCTGATCGGTTGCCTTGGTTAAATCACCACCAGCTTTAGCGATCTGCTTGACACTTCCAGCCTGCCCTAGTTCAAGGTTGCCAATCAGGCGCTTGGCAATAGCTGGCGTCGGCTCACCTGTTAACAAGCCGTTTCTGACTACCTGCGCGAACCGCTCCGCTTGATCTTCCGCAATCCCACGAAATGCCTTTTGGACGACAGCACCGTTCGGCAGCGTGATTGTTGCACCTTGCGCTGCTGTCAGGCTGTAAGTCTGCGGTGCGCCTTGTACGGCAGCGACAAGATCATCGCTCAGTGTTACGACGTTGATCTGTGTTGGATCTGTTGTGACGACTGACTGCGCAAACTGCGGACTGATCGCAACGGTATTAACAGCACTGCGAGCGCCTGCAGGCAGTACACGCTTTAATTGATCCTCGACAAACTCTGACTGAAGTAACGCTAAGCCTTGCAGCTCTTGCGTCATGGTGTTGACACTGGCGTTAGACCAAGTGCCAAGTGATTCTTTAAGCTGAGCAAGGATGGATCTTAGCCTTGCAGTTTTAACTGGTGCGGCTAATTCATCAATCGCTCGAAGTTGATTAACGCTATCAACAATGATGTCGTTATACGCTGTGACGATTTGCTTCGCAACGCTATTGCTGTAGCGGTTAAGGTCAATCGCGTTGCGGTATAGGGCTGATGGGGTAGCCATTATTCAATGCCCAGATCCTGTGGCTGACAGGCAGTTTGCATCGTGACATCAGCACCAGACTTTAATGCCTCTTTGATCAACATGATCACAGCCTCTGGCGTTTCTTTTGTGCCGTTTTCTACGTTCATTTCTTCTACGGTGTATAGCCTACCGTTGCGATACCAGCTCAGTCTGATGACGGCAAAGATGTGAGGTTGCATCTGCCCTTTAACGCAGACGAGATGTTGCCTGCGTGGTTTCTTGGCTTCCATAGCTAACCTCCATAGCCAGCTCATCATGCCGGAATAATGTCGACATCTTCACCGTCTAAAGATTCTTCTGGCATTTCGTTTTGCGCTGCTTGTGGTGTGCGTGGTTCGGGTTTAGACATCTCGATTAAGCCACCTGCTTGTGTTGCTTCGATCTCTTCTTCGATATCGAACTCATCACCTAGCACTTCGCCTTCGCTAAGCCTATCGAGCAATGTCTTCTGTGTGATTGTGCCAGCGGTATAAAGCTGCAGCAGGGCTTGGATGTCTGCTGGCTCAAGACGTGCACCAAGGAAGTCGCGGTTAACGTAGCTGCTGCCAACTTCTGTGATGTTGAGATACTGCGCGTGATAGGCAAGGCAGTTGTCGATGAGATCTTGCATATTCTGCGCGATCACCATCATGGTGCTATCACCTTGACTACGGTCAATGCGCTTTGCTTCAGCAGTTTCTGCTGATAGTTTCTGCCCTAGCACGGCAGACAGACCTAACTCATTGATTTGATACGCGATCTGTTCCAGTCTGCGGAACTGCGAATCAAAACTGTTGCCAGAAGGCTCGATATATTCTGCTTTGCCTTCTGCAGGGAATGCGATTGCTTCACCAGGACCAGCGGATACTTCCTCTGCAGCAGATGGGAAGCCAAAGAAAGCAAGCATCGGCACCGCGCAGATATGCAGCTGATTGTCAAGATCAGACTGCACCTGATAAGCCTTCAGGTTCAACTCCGCGATGTCTTCCATCGGCGGGCGTGATTCCATGAAGTTGACGCGGTTCGAGTAAGCAACACTGAAAGGAATCGCGTCCAATGTCGTTATGCCGCTATCGAACACCTGAAAACTGCCAGACTTTTCATCACGGCGATGCAATTCAAATGCGCCAGGCGTTAACACACGGACCTGCTCGACTTCCTTCTCACCGTATTCGCCATCGTTAACAATAACCTTCTCTAGCAGGCGAAGCTGACTCAGTTGCTGCGCTCCATCCTTTAGTTCTGTGCGCCAGCCCAGGATTTCGCGTGGTGTATAGCTAACCCAATACGGTCGTCCATTTTCACCAGCAGCAGGAGCATCCACAAGCACACCAACATGCCCGTAACGCACCATCTTTCGTGCGGCTTCATAGGTCCAGACGTTAAGGTCGTTACCTAATAAGTCAACGTCGAATAGCTGCTCGCGCACGATGTCAGATACATCGTTTAACCGAACTGGCTTGCGCGTCAACATGCCAGCCAACATCCGTTCAAGGCGGACGTAATACGGCGGCACAACACTGCGAGCAAGCCTGTTGTCGTAACTTTCGTCTAGCTCGCGTGGTTCTTGAGGCAGATACCTGCGATGCTTACGACGCATCCCGTAGGTGCCTTGTAGCAAGTCTTCAATCAGGATCCAGTGAGGCTCCTGCGCGTACCAAGCGGTATTGGCATCGTTGACCTTGGTGACGGTGCGCCGCGCCATCGGGCGGTCGTAGAAGTTATACCCTGTGTACATGGCGCCGCTTCAGTAAACAAAGTTTAGGGGCTGGCATTAGCCAACCCCATATCAATCAGGAAAGGTTACCCACAACCAACGGTGGACCTCAGAACTGACTGAGTGCCCGATGCTTAGCAGAGCGGGAACAGTTGCAGCTTAAACAGCTACAGCGACATCAGCAGATGTAGAGGCAGCCTGCAGCGTGACGGACTTGCGACCAATCTTGATCTCAAACTCGTCACCAGGCTTAAAGCCCATTTCCTGCACGTAGCCTTCACCGATCTGCAGTTTGCCGTTGAACTGCACCTTGGTCTTGTAAGTCAGACCACGACCACGCTTGCCACTGGACTTCATTTCAAAGCCCTTAGCTTCAAGCAGTGCTTCGTAGAAGGCGGTGTAGCAGAGCTTGCCGTGCTTGTCTGTGTAGCCACACTCGCGGACAAGATCTGATTTGTTCAGATCCTTCAGTTCTTTGACCTTGGCGAGTAGTTCTGAACCCTTGAGCATGAGTAGGGGTAAAGCGAACGCTGCTTAGCATACCCTAAAAACAGAGAAACCCCCACCTAGGTGGAGGCTCTCCTGCCCGACGCAGGTGAATCTGAACCATCCCTCGGATCGCCAGCAGCGGTTGCCCGACTTCAGTTTCAGTTGGCTGGCTTCCCTCGGGACAGACGCAAGGCGTGTGTTGATCCGACTTCCGACAGCACCCAGCAGGGGACTTTGCTGGTGAAATCAATATAACCTAATGCCGGTCGATCTACCAGCACCCATATGAAGCGGGTTGAATTCACGCCAGATCAGGTAGCCAAGGGCATCGTTCATGTGGTCATGCCCTGAATCCTTGTCAGGATCGCCTTTCTCGGTGTAACACTGCAGCTCAAGGCATTCGATCATGCGCTTACAGCTTGTGCTGATCTGCAGCCTGACCTGCCCTTTGCCGTTTTCGAGTAGCGCTTGCACAGCAGAAACCCTGTCCCTGACTGGTGGGTTAGCGCGTGGTGACTGATTTGCCATACCGTAGGACTCCAGGATTTGAATGTCGGTTTGGCTAGCGTTGGTGCTGCGGTTGCCACCGGAGGCGTCAGGGTAAACGTAGATTCGGCGGTCTGGATAACGCGCCTTGATCTGCTGCGCGAGGCTGTCAGTGTCGTGGGCACCACTGATCTCGTCGATCACGAACAGTGTGCTGTTGAGCTTGACGCCGATCACAGCAGACATGTTGCCGACGTTGAAGTCAACGCCAACGCGTAGAGGTTCACGCTCGGTGTCTGGCAGCTTGCTGATGACGTGCTTGCTGCGGTCAAACCTGTCGTAGACCGTGCCGGTGATCAGATTGACAAACTCGCCGTCGAGGTAAGCCTTGAGCAGTGTTGGGTCGTAGTTCGCTTCAAGGCGCTCGATAAAGTCCGGCGGCAGGTGTGGATTATCAACCGACCGCATCTTGATCAGCTTGCGATCCTCTCTGGTTTGAGCTTCCTCGCTGCCAAAGGTTGTCCACATCCAGCGGAAACCTTCAGGCGTTGACGCTGCGCCAAACTGCCTGACGTTTCCAGAGCGCAGACGACCAAGGATCTTAGGAAACGCTTTGTTTGCGATAGCAGGTATCACGGTGTCGATCTCGTCTGCCAACACCCAAGCAAGGTTCAGACCGATGATGCGTGACCAGTTTTCAAAGCTACGGCACAAGATCTTTGTGTCGCCACCTGGTAGGTGGAGCATGTATTCCGGAAGCGGTGATGCGCGGAATGTGTAGGGGATCTCGTAATGCTCTAGGAAGTCTTCAAAGTCGTTTTGCCAAATGTCGCGGATTAGCGGTCCGGTTGGTTCCATGACGCAACCGATGAAACCTTGATTGGCAGCAGCGAGGGTAACTGCCTTGGCTGCTAGGGCTCTGGTTTTTCCCGCACCATACCCAGCACTGATACCAATGATCTGCGTTTGGTTGTCTGCGACAAACGCGAGCTGTCCAGGGTGTAGGTCAGCATGGATGCGCTGCAGTAGCTGGTCAGTGTCGATCAGTTCACCAAAATGGTTGAGCTGTTGTAGGACGTGACCTTCTGGTGCTGCAGCGAGGATGCTCACGAGCAGAGCTGCGCCAGTTTGGCAGCGGTGTTAATGGCACCAAGAGCAATGTGATATTGCCCAGCGCGACGGGCTTCAAGTTGAAGTGTCGAGCATTGGGAGAGCAGATCAGCGATCATCTGAGGTCGCTCAATATCCCAGTCGGCACGGAGGATGTCGCGTGCCATCTGAAGGTATTTATCAACAGAGCGTTCACCTACCCCCCAGTTTTCGGCTGCAAAGCGAACGCAGTCTGAGCGTCTGCCACCGTTCGCGATGATGCGAGCGAAGCGTTGAGCGCGAAGTTCAGTTTCTGCTTTAGTACCGCGATGGGTAGCCATTCAGGATACCAATGGCTGACTGGTTGTTATGTATAGCATATCGTATTATGTGCGGCGATATTTTTCATGGATGATTTTAGGGCAGACTTTATTCCAGTCGTGTGTGTGGTGTAGGCGTGGATTGGAGTGACCCATGAGTTCAATCCATGTTGAGGATGGAGAGATCATGACGGTGTAGAAGGATTTTACGTAGGTGCCAGATTCTTTGTAGGCTTCAGTGATGCCGCCTTTGTTTTTTTGAGTTTGAGCTTGTTCTAGCTGAATTGGACAGTAGGTGAAGAATAGCTTGCCGGTGGCACCATGTGAGATATAGGTGTTGACGTCATCGTTGAATTTACCGATGAAGTTAAAAGGGCGCTGTGAGTCGCAGAAAAAGGAGTTCATTGCTTTGCGCAGAACTCGTCTTGCTTTGAGTGAGTCTGTGTTGTAGTCGCCACCTTGCGAGAAGGCAATGCTTGATACGGATGGTGTTTCTTGAAGGAACTGGACCATGCCATCGAAGATAATGTCGAGGCTTTGTGCGCGAAAGTTGGAATACTTTGGCGGTTCGGCTGGATTCTTGCGACCGATACGGCGGTAGGCAAACCAGCTGTAGTCGTCGTCTAATTGACAGAAGAAGCGGCAGTTTACTTGTTTAGCTAGATCCCAGCAGGCGTTACGCGCCCAGAGTGGAGTGCGACGATCTGTTGACGTGTCGCATGAATCAGTAGTTTGCGCGACTTTTGCTTTTGAGAAGACTAGGACTTTATCGCCGTAGGTTGCTTTGTATTGCGGTCCGGTTGGATCTTCATCGTCAATGACGATATACCACTTGCCGGTGTAACCAGAGCGCTGTAGGGTTTCTAAGGTTTTAATGTTATCCGGTCTGCGATTTGACAGGATAAAAACGCAGAAGTCATTACGCATTTGGATGATCCTGCTTGAAGGCTTCTTCGACGCTGGCATCTAGTTTGACGAATCCATTTTGAATGGCTTGCTCAAAGTCAATGATGACCAGTGCAGAGTCTTCAAAGAGTGATTGTATTTCTTTTGGTGCTGTGGCGTAGTAGTCAGCAATTTTGCTGTAGTTGAAGGCTGTATGGCGATGAGCGGCTGAGACTAGGAAAGCCCTGACGTCATCAGGGATGTCAGCGGTTTCGATGTCAGCCAGAAGGCGCTCTGTTTTGGTCGGGTCGTAAAGCTGTTTGGGCTTGTGTTGCTCTCCTGTTGGTTCGTAAATCGGAGCAGTTGTCTTGTTGGTATATGGGCTATCTTCATCGATAGTTTCTTCAGTGCCAAATAGGTTGTCCAGTTCGCTTTTGTCGAACCATGCACTGATGTCATGTTCTTCACTGAGCTGATGGAGCATGGCTCCGTCCCACTCGCTTAAATCGCTGGTGCGGTTGTCAGCCAGAGCGAGACCTATCTTTTCATCTTCCGTAAGACCAGCTCGCCTGACAGCAATCAGTTCGTCACCATCTGCGTCAATGATGCGAACGTTTTTAATGCCAGCAGCTTTAGCACCTTCAATGGTGCCGTTACCAGCAAGGATTCTATTTTCCTCGTCAATGACGATACTGCGTGCCGCACCGTAACGCTTAAGGGATTCTGCGATAAGCATCGCAGAGCGGTCAGTGCGTTTGCGAGCGTTTTTATGGTCGTGCTTAAGGTTGTTGATCGATGTCATGCAGATTGATCAGACTGGGTGCCAGAAAGGATGATCTTTGTAGCTATCGGCAAGAACCTTAGCGTAATTCTCAGCATCGTCAAAGCTTTTAATGTGACCAGACGCGCAAATGATATGCCTGGCAACACCGTCGATTGATGTAACCGTCAGTGCCCTAGCGGTTTCGTCGTAGGCAAAGATGATTTCCTTGCCATCAACGTCAACGGAGAATGCCAGGCTCATGGTTTCATTGGCGTGTCTTAAACGCTAATGCTCGCAGCTGGTTGACCTTTGGTTCGACAAGGTGATGTGACGACACGATGCCACATGTTTCGCCAATGCAAACACGAACGCAACCATCAGACAAGTTTTCCAAGGTCGGTTGGACAGATGAAGCGGCAGATTCGATCAGTGAGTTCAGGCGGTCTCTCTGGGTCATGACGGTCGTGGTAGAGGGCGGTGAGGTAGTCATCCATCAGTGTGAGCAATTCCTGCGGGCTGGTCTCGGGTTGTTTGCGGCTTGACATGGAGGGAAGCGATAACGGCAGCGGCGATGGCTTCGATAATCGGACGTGGCGCACAGCCCCTAGAAGCCGCCAGAGCGGCTCTAACGGCGTCCTGGTAGGTCTTTAGGGTGAGCGGCGCTGACACGGCTTGTGGGCTGACAGACGGGTCGCCTAGGGCGCGTAGGCGCATCAGGGTGGAGCGATCCATGCCAAGCGCCTGTGCTTGCCGTGTGATGTGAGCGTTTTCGTCTGGGGTCAGTCCGACTTTGACGGCGGTGCGCTTTTCAGTCACAGATCAGTAGGGAAGCGGGGTTTCGGACGGTTCGGGATTGAAGTCCCGTGGTTCGGACAGTTTGACCTTGGGTTCGGCGTAGTGGTCAGGGTCGCGTAGCAGGTTGCGGTAACTGCTCGGGTTGACGTGACCTGGCGGTGCTTGGTCTAGCTGCTCGAGCGTGCAGCGCCCTGCAGCAATGAGGCGTTGCATCAGATCACGGGCACCGTGCTCAGTGGACAGGCGTTCTAGGCGCTTGATCGCCATCAGGAGAATGCCTCCTGCCTACGGCGCTCTTCCTCTGCCCAGGGATGGCGTATGAAGCGCCCTACGGGCACGCTGACGCCTGGGGTTTGGATTGGCGGGCAGTAGGTGCAGTAGTAACCATCGCTGTCGTACATGCCGATGGCGTGCTCGCTGCTGACAGGGCTGTAGTGGAAGCGTGGATCACCTAGCTCTGTCTCGCCAAAGCTGGCGGAGCCTGCAAGGCGATATTGCGTCTTCGGTGAGATGCGCTCTTTGTTGTCGAAGACTTGATGCACGTACTTCTTGCGGTTGTCGTAGTCAAACAGTTTGAGAGACATCAGAAAACGTAGGTGTCGTGATTGATGTGCTGAACACCAGCAGGGCGTTCGTTGACGGTGGCGTAACGCTCGTCGCGCAGCCAGCGGAAACAGTCAGGCAGTGGTGAGACAAAAGCGTCGCCTGCAGCCTGCTGATGCTCAATTTCGGTTTCGATGGCTTTTAACAAAACGTCGTTGCTGTCATGGGCGATGGTTTTTTTCCATTGCGCCAGCGCCTTGGGCTTGGACTGGGAGGCAGCTCTGACCGGTGCTGAGAGGTACAGCTTCCAGAACCGCTCGAAGTCGTCTGGACCCTTGGTTCGAGTCCGTTGCTGACTTGGCTCTGACACTGCTGGAAACTCGCTTTCCAGCTTTAAAAGGGTTTTTGTTATGGGTTCTTGTTTATGGGTTCTTGTTTGTAGGTCGTTTTCGACCTGGGTACCTAGGTCATTTTTGACCTGACCCCTAGGTCGATTTTGACCTGGGTCGATTTCGACCTTAGGTCGTTTCCGACCTGGGTGGTCAATGCGGACGTGGTAGACCGCAGTGCTGCCAGGGCGCTTCTCAACCTCGATCCAACCGGCTTGAACAAGCTCGTTTAAGGATCGCTGGACCATCTTTCTGGTTATACCTGATCGATCTGAGATCGTCTGCAGTGATGCGTAGCAACCCTTTGGTGAATTCCAGCCGAAGCGATGAAGCCAGAGGTAGACAACGACTGCTTTTGGATCTATGCCAGAGTCCATTAGCTGATAAGGTGCCACGGCAAAACCCGTGGATTTAACAGCAGCCTTCATGTAGAATAAACACGCAATTGGGACCAAGCCGCCTGCCCTGCCCGGGGTCGGCGGCTTTTTATTCTACAGAGATGAAATGGGCTGTAAACCCCTCTACTGATCCCAGTCAGCAGTGTCTTGACGTTGCTGCGTTTCTAACTTTTGTACAGCCTGATCAAGCAGCATATTGATGTAGCTCTTCTTTGTTTGATAGGACGGCTTGACTGCTTCTAGACGCTCAAGAATGGCGACGTCGATTGCAATTTTTGTACTCTTTGAAATCATTGCTGAACTGGTTTGGAACTTTTGTGGTAGGGTTGATGCCCTAGGAGGATCCTAAACCAAACCTTGCTTGATCCCATTCCTGACCTTGAATTCCACGCCGGGCTCCATCGATACCGTTACAAAGGGCGGTGGCTGCCATTTTCGGTGTCTCGCGTGACCAACCGTGTCAGCCCTGAGCAAGCTGCGCAGTTTGAACGGACGAAGCACATATGGGCACCACGCGGCAATGACGTGCATGGTTTTTGCGAAGCGATGCTCACTAGGCAAGAGCTACCAGAAACCGACTACGGCGAGTGGACGGCAGAGCTGCAGGACTGTTGGCTGCTACGCGACAGCGAGCCTTTAGCTGTTGAGTACAGGCTGTGCGATTCCCGCAAAGGAGTAGGTGGCAGCTTTGATTTCCTCGTGCGAACGACCAACGGCAAGGTGGTGCTCGGTGATCTGAAGACCGTCGGCAATGAGACTGCTGTTGATCGGCGGAAGCCTGCTGTTGCCCAGCTTGGTGGGTATCTCGCCATGCTGATCGACCACCATCCAAAGCTGACTGTGGACTGGTGTTACACGGTGGTGGTTGGACCAGGGCGCTGTCGCTTGATCCAGAACGAACCCGACGAGTGCTTAGGTGCCTGGGTTGATGCTTGGGATTCTTTTAAGTTGCAAGAGTTGCCGTTTTGAGCGATCTGGACTGGACTGAGCTGTTTCGGCAACGACCTGATCTAAGCCCGCCTGGTTACGAGGAGGCAGTGCGTGATGCCAAGGCGATCAGTGAAGCTAGGTACGTTCGAGATGGCAAGAAACGCGCTAAGGGCAGCAATGCCAGAAAGCCGCTGCAGGAAAGCCGTCAGGCTGCTGATGCCAGGAAAAGGAAGTTCCCATCGCTGAAGCACGGGCAGCAGGACTGAATTGTAAAGGTTCATAAAAGGACCCGTTCTAGGTCTTTTGTGGGTTATAGTTGGTTCATGGGCACAGAGCCCACCACCACACAACACACAATGGAAACCATTCAAGATCAACTCGCAGCCGCAAAGCTGGTCCTTTCACAGGCTCAAACCGAATACCAGCATTGCTTTGCCCGTGGTGACTGGACCGCTTGCAGCAAGGCAAAGCGCAAAGTTGCTAAGTGCATGAAAGAGGTTCAGTACCTCATTGCACAAAAGCTCGCAGTGTGCTGAACAATGAAACACTTTGAAGTGGGTCAGGTTTACTACGGAACCCTCTGCGTAGCTCACAGCGATTTCCCTGTCCTTTGCACCAAGCGCACAGACAAGTCAGTTTGGTTCGAGCACGTCACGCTGCCACACGCATACGGTGCAGGACGCTGCAAACTGAACAAGTTTGACGATGGCACAGAAGCTGCCATGTTCCGCCGCTGGTACATCAGCAGCACCAAAACAACAGGTGGGGACTTTGACCCCATGACCATTTGACCATGTACGAAGTTTTTTGCACTATCACCGATGAATACGGAACACGCACCGCACCAACTGGATCTGCCGCGTTTCTCGAAGCTGTCGCCTACGACAAGCTCGACCTTCTCAAACGTGCCTGCACCATCAAGGGCGCCACGTTCCACGTCGAATACGTCCCGCAAGCGGACGCGTGGAACAGCTACGAAACACACGATTAACGTTGTCAACAACTTCATCTGCTTTTTGTTTGCTGCCACAGCTTTTGCCATGATCGGCATTGAAGCCAGCAGACAGCCTTCCACTACATACTCGGGCACACAGCCATTCATTGCACGATGACACGCGAATACGTCTGCACGTTCAACAGCACCGAGCTTGATCTGCTCTATGAAGTCGTGCGGCAAGTCCGCAACGAACATGATCCAGATTGGCAGCCTGAACCCGGCAGTTGGGGGGACTCGATCTGCAAATTAGACGTCAAACTGACTGAACTGTTCCACAAGCGCAGGCGATGACCTACAAAAATCCAGTCAAGTCAGTTCCTGGTGAGCTTGTTTATACAGGCTATCGCTGGGAGACTACACGCGAGGCTTACTACGCACGGCATAATAACTGGGCAAAAGCCTATGACTGCCGTGAACTTCGCAAACTCTATGCCGCACGTCTCTGGGAGGAATGTGGCATCACCGTCAACCTAGAAGAAGGTTTTTCATGACCGAAACAACGACCTATCCAAAGTCCATCGAGGCTGTGCCATATCGCTGGCGCAACCTGGAGCAATCCATCAAAAACGGCAAAAAGCAAGGCGGCAAAACTGCCTTCATGCACTCACCGGTTGAAGGTTTTACCGATGTCATGGTGTTCGAGCCTGACAACGAAGACTGGTGGGGCATCGTGCCTAGCAATATGCCGATTCGAGCTGCAGTGCGTGGTCCTGCTCAAAACGGTAACGATTTGATTGCATGGGCATTGCCATTGGCTAATCAGCCATCAGAACTTCAAGCTGTTATTAAACAACGCACCCTTACTACACCAATCATGGAAGAAGTTAAAAAGGAACAGGAGGATCTGGTTACAGCCGGTCATCGCGCCAGACTGCAGCGGCTTGTATTGCGTGGCGAATGGCTAGAAAAGCATGAATCCCAGCTCAAGGTCATTCAGTCTGCTATTACGACAGCAATGAGTAATTGGTATGACGACGATAGCGACGAATGTCATGAAGTTGCTCTGTATCAAATGAATGACGCTTTATCGCTTCTGACAGACATCGTGCGTGATCTGCGCTATGAATGCTTCTGTCCTGACGAGCAGCGCAGTGGCACCTTGTATTTCCACGGACATAAAGGGACTGTGACTGAAGTCGTCAACTTCAATAAAAAAGAGGGCTAATGCAACTGGCTGTCTGGCATTTCTTTCTAAGAATCTTAGGTTCGTTTGACCGTATTCCTGCTGAGGACTGCATATCAGTTGATCCTATGCAGCAGTACATGATGGACAGTGAAGCCGAGTGGCAGGTTGCGTATCTGGAGTATTGTTTGCAGCTAGACCCTGGCAAACATTACATCGATAAACATCTGTACGAATGATGATGGGGCATTGGCGTAACTGGTGTAGTTGCGGTATGGCTGCTGCCTGCGTATGGGATACCACTGGTCGGGCTAACTGGTGGGTCGTATATCTCAAGCGCTGAAGCTAAGGTTCCCGTCGAGGACACGGTGTAGTGCCAGCGTTGAAAGGCGTACATTGGCGCCGTGCAAGCAGCTTCCTTGTAAGCCCCCATTATTTCAAATTGTTTCATGACCCAGGATTGACCTATTTCGGGTCATTCTTGGGTTATATTTGGTCCATGAGGCACAGACCTCAAGCCCAACGCGTAATCACAGCCATGACCTACGACCTGACAACCATCGAGGAAAACCAACTTGCAACTGATCTTGCAAGTACACTCGATGCTTACGTTTCAAATGAACTGACTGATCTGCTCTATAAAATGGCAGCAGATCTACTGCGTCAGCGCGGCATTGACCCAGGCACAGATTATGGATACGACCTCATTCATGATCTTGTCAACAAAATCCTGATCACTGCACGATGAGACACACAGTTCGCCTTAAGCGTGGGCTGTACGTGCTTTTTGATTCTTACAACCGTCCAGCACTACACCTCAGTCCCGCATTTTTCTTTTGTTTGATCGCCATCCTAGGCGCTGGCATCACCCTGCAATACATCGAGCAGCAGCAGCTGCTCTGCCCCACCGCCCAACGCGCACAATGACAACCGCTCAAGACTTGATCGACGCACTGCTAGCCATCCGCGCAGAACGCGAGGAGCTAGACGCCCGCGAAGCCTTCATCAAAGAACAGATCGAAGGTGCCATGGCATTAGGCGAGCTGGACGACTTCCAAACAGAAGACGGCATCTACGAGTTCCCTAATGCCAAGTACACACGTTGCCAGCGCAACAGTTACAAGCACAGTAAAGATGCCGAAAAGGCAATCCGCACCATTAAAGAACAAGACATCGACAGTGGACTTGCTACCAGAAACGTGACAATCTACTACCAGCTTCGCACCATGTCTTGAACGATTCCATCACCTTTGCTGTACACGGCTTGCCAGCCCCCCAAGGCAGCAAAAAGCATATTGGCAAAGGTGTAATGGTGGAATCCAGCAAGAACGTCAAGCCATGGCGGCAAGACGTAAAGTTCGCAGCCCTAGCCGCTAAACCAACCGGCTGGGATACTACCCCTGCTATGGCGCTTTCGGTAGTATTCAAGTTTCAAAGACCAGCATCCCACCTAGGCAAAAATGGCTTACGCCCGTCCGCCCCCCAACACTGCACTTCAGCCCGAAATGGCGACATCGAAAAGCTCGCCAGATCAACCAACGATGCCTTAACAGGCGTCCTATTTGATGATGATCGACAGGTGGTTACCCTCAATGCCACCAAGCGATATTGCGTAGAAGGCGAGCAGCCTGGCGCCATCATCACGCTCACTGCGTTAACAACCAACTCATGACCTACCCAAATCTTGCGGGTGTCATCACTAAAGATGACGTATTCCGTAAGGGCACAGGATCCTACGCCGCTGACTATGTTTCCTGGGCGAGGATCGCGCATTATCTGCACGACCATGCACCCGGCTGGCAGTTTGCCTTAATGGCAGATGACAACGGCAGCCCTGTCTGGCGTGCGCCTGATAACAGCGGCTACATCATGGGCTTCTTCCGTGGTCCTGAAGGTGAAGCAACAGTTTGCTTCCCGTATCCCTGCCAGGATCATCGCAACCAGCCCGTTCAGTTTGACAAGGTATCCTGCCGCGTTTTAACCGACACGCACCGTCGCGGGCTTTGTGCTGCAGCGGCCTACTTTTTTGGTCTCGGCTATGAGCTGTGGGCTAAAGAAGAAGTCGAATCTGCAAAGGATGCCCCAGTGCAACCAACTGTTGAGGCTCCAGCTCCAGCCAAAGCAAAACCAGTTGCCGCTGCTACAAAGGAACAGACGGCACCTGAGCTTGACCCTGAAGAACTGCCCATAACAGACAAGGATCTGAAAACGATCCGCGACCTGTTAGCGGCAGAACCTGTTGTTAAACGCAACAAGATTATCAAGGAGTTCAACAAGGTATTCGAGGTGCCTGACGGTGAGCTAATGACAGCTCACATCACGCTCCCTAAACACCTGCTGTTTATTCAGGAGCGCCTGTCAACCTAACCACGACAGCGCCATGTCTGATGAGATGATGCACGCGCAGATGGCGGCAGCCTATGCCGCACAACGACACACCATGAAGCATCATCAGCCTGCTGAACTGAACGACCTTCTACCGCCACACTTGCGGTCGCAGCTTGAGCATTTCATGCAAGCCAGGCAATATACAGCGCCTCAAGCCTTGTCGATTATCCTCTCCAAATTCTTCGGATCATGCTCCAAATCACCGCAGTAGGCAATCTTGCCGCTGACCCTGAACTTAAGACCGTTGGTGATCGTGAGGTCGCTAACTTCACCCTAATGGTGAACAAAAAAGTTAAAGGCGAAGATCGCACCACCGCATTGCGCTGTGCTGTCTGGGGTCCACGTGCCAAAGTCGTGGATGATTACCTGACCAAGGGAAGTCAAGTCACCGTGACTGGGCAGGCTTATATCGAGACCTTCGAGCGCAAGGACGGTAGTCCTGGCGCATCACTCGATGTTGCCGTCAATGACTTCACCCTGCCGCCTAAGGCAAAGGGTGTGTCAGAGGACATGCCTTTCTAAGCGTTCTGCACTAACGTACCCGGGGGCGAAAGCCCCCCTTCTTTTTGACTGATGTCAGACACACTGCGCGACTACCTCAATCAGATCGGCAAAATCCCTCTGCTTACCGCAGCAGAGGAAATTGAACTCGGACATGCGATCCAGAAGATGATCGCGGTTCAAACTGACCAGCCCAGCAAAGAAGAGCAACGCATCTTGCGGATTGGCAGACGCGCCAAGGACAGGATGATCAAAGGCAACCTACGCCTTGTCGTAGGCGTTGCCAAAAAATATAGGCACATGACAAATCGCCTGACCATGCACGATCTTGTGCAGGAAGGCAACATTGGGTTGATTCGTGCTGTAGAGCTGTTTGATCCCGCTCGTGGGTACAAGTTCTCGACCTATGCCTATTGGTGGATACGGCAGGGCATCATGCGTTCTATACAAGTGCAAGATCGCATGATCAAGCTACCAACTGGCGCCATGGACGCTCTTCGCAAGGTTCGTACTTTTACGTTGGAGTATCAATCCGAATACGGAAGGACCCCAAGTATTGCCGAATGTGCTGAAGTTGCCAATATCACAGTTCGTGCCATGAAAGACTATCTTGCAGCTTCGATTGATGCCGGAAGTCTTGATGCATCAGTTAATCAGTCTGGCGAATCAAGCACCTACATAGAACTAATTGCCTGCGAGGGTCCAACAGTTGACGACGAAGTAGAACAAGACACAAAAATAGAGGCAGTCACACAGGCACTGGAATACATGTCACCCGATCACCGGCAGGCGTTAACGATGCGATACGGTTTAGACACAGGTGGTGAAACAACAGTTGTTCAAATTGCCAAGACATTAAAAATTGGACGAGATGCAGCCAGCAAAATGATCCGAGCTTCTGAAAACGAAATGCGATTGATCCTTAAGAAGGGACCGCCAAAAAAGCATTCCCGACAGAACAACAGCTCCAGCTTGATCTGGGGCTGGGGATGAACCATGGCAACAAACAAGATGGGACCACCATGTCCTAACTGCGGTTCGCACCTAACTGATATTGCCAGCACAGCCAGAACTGCTGATCGTGGCTTCTGGCGCCTGCGTAAATGCCCGAGCTGTGGTCATCGCTTCCATACAGTGCAACAACCAGAGATGATTGTGATCAAAGGTACGGTCAGTTGGCTGACAGACTCAAAAGGTAAACAACGCACTGCTCAAGTGGACTGGAGGTGGTATGAAGCGGGATAGGCTAGCAATTAGCAGGTTTCAATCTGTCGAAACCTACGTTGACTATGGCGGGCGTGTCTTTATTGCTTACAGTTCAGGTGCCAGCATCATGCTGCGCGATAAAAAAGAACTACGCAAGTTTTTAGGCTTGCCGCTCAAAACACCTAGCCGTGAATCGTTGGAGTCTTGGCTCGTGTCACTCGACGCCATAGACCATGAACGCGAAAACCGAAAGCAACCACAATCGATAGGACTGTCAGCAGAAACTCTGCAAACGGGTTTTGGTCCTGAATGTCATCTTGACGAGTCGGATCCAAATCATCAGACACGGACTGTGATCTAGCATCCTCTCCAAGGATGGCAACCATCTCAAGTTGAGCAATATGCCCAGTAGCTTGACGTAGCAGCTTTTGATAATACGCGTTTTGTTTGACGAGCGAGGAGCATAATCTAGCGACTTCTTTTGAGTCGCCACAATGAAGCACGCTCCTTGCTTGACTTTCTATTTGTAGTTCTTCCTCAATGGAGAACTCTACGACCATCCACTTGCCCCACGACATAGCTGTAGTGCGTATTTCTGTAGGGTAGCCAAATGCAACCACCAAAACTGGAAAAGATGGTTACACCACACGGTTATAGGTGGCGTGTTACTTATGCAGGTATGGTAAAAGACCATATGCATGACTGGACGGCAGAATGGCACTACCGCCTAGCTTGCGAGTTTTATTTAGCCCCGCGATGCAGTGACTTTTAGGTCACCGTTATAGCGTCCAGTCTCTGCATAGGTTCGCTCAGGTTTACCTGCAATAACGTGAAAAACCATTTGACCAATCTTCATGCCAGGCCATAGCTTGACCGGATGCTTTTGGCGTGCATTTTGCAGTTCAAGAGTCAGTACTGAACCATTCCATCCTGGGTCGCAATACCCCGCCAGCAAGTGTTCCAATCCTTCCCTTGCCCTTGATGATTTCAGCATAAACTGCGCTGAGATGTAATCAGGGAGATTGAAAATCTCTTTTGTTTGTGCCAAGCAAAATACACCAGGCTGCAGCATAAAAGGAGATTCCTGCGTGCAGATTGTGATGTCAACCGGAAGCAGCTCCGGCGTGTCATCAAACTCCATCAGCAGAATATTGCCTAACCGTACATCTAAACTGGCAGGATTCTGCAGTTCAGGATCATACGGCACAACCATTGACTGCTGTTTGCACAGCCTGGCAATCTCGTGATCGGGAATAATCATCAATAATCCCAGCGGACTTTAGGGCGACCACGGCGCATCCCTAGATGGACAAAGCCTTTTGGCGCACCATAGCCTACGCTATAAGGCCAATGCTTGTCACACCAATCCTGGACTTTGTAGATGTCTTCGCCTTGAACATAAAAGTCAACCGCACCGACATCTTGATCATTGAACAAATGCTCGCTACTGCTGGCACCACCGACCATCCGATTAATTGCGGCAGGACGATAACCGCTGGTAATGATGATAGGTTTACCACCAAACTGTGTCCGCACCTTTTCTAAAAACTCAGCTAATTCCGTTGCAGTTTTGATTTGATAGTCAGCAGCAAAACGCCGATCCTCTTGATACAGAGCAAACTCACCGATAGCAATGTGCGGTGTCAGCTTGGCATCAAACGGTGAAGTAGGACGCAGCTTGACTGCAGACTGCTGTTTAGGCTGCCCGCCAGTGAATAAAGTAACTTCATCCTTGCGTCGATTAACAAGTCCTTCAAGCACTTTGCTACCGGCTTTATTCCAGCGCGGTAACTCCTCGATCACAACCTTGTTAGCATCCTCGCCAGCCAGCAAACGCTTACGCAGCGTTGATTCCTCTAATGCACCAAGCCCAACGTTATAGGCAAAGCTCACGATGGCAGCCTGCTGCTCAGGTCGCCATTTTTTTGCCATTGGCAGCAGCGTAAAAACGCCAGGTGCAAATAGATTCTCGACTTCGTTCTGCAGCATCTCATCTGCCATCTCCTGTGTAATCTTGTCGCCCATGCGAACAGGACCATCAATCAACCTGGTCGAGCCATAACCAATGGTCGGTACACCAGCAGGACAGTGGTAAGCCTCCAGCCTGCAGCCTTCCCACTTCTTGATAATCTTCAGACTTGGCGCCAACCACGCAGGCGGCAGTATTTGCTTCGGTAGTGGATCGGCACGGTACAGATCAGCAAACTGACTGATTGCATCAGCAGACAACTGCTCCTGCAGCCAGTCCCAAGCAGCCAATTGATGCGGCAGCATCTTGAAATGCTTGGCAGCATCACGCAGTTGAATTGTGCTCATTGATCAAGCCAAGGTGCTTTAATTTGCATGGCGCCGCCTAGCTTCCGGCTTTCACCAGTTTGTAGATCATCATCAGGCGGTTCATGCACCACAACAGGTGTTGATGCTAACGGCTGATCCGCTAACCACTTCTGCTCTTCACAATCCAGTCTTGGATCTAGCGTTTTTTCAAACTTGTAATCCTGCGTCGCTTTACGCAGCTGATTACGCCAGGTCTTTTGACCGAACCGTGCAAACCATACGGTGTCAGCCTTCAGCGCTTTGGGAAGATCACCTTCAAAGCTTTAATGATCAGCTGAATCCAACCGTTTTCCTTGATTGGCAGCAGGCTGATAATTTCAGAACCAGCAGCAATGATGATGGCAATGACAGCGGCAGTGGTGGGATCCATAACGGAATCGCGTTTCCTTTAGTGTACGGCGATCATTTGCGACTGCCAACCGTCATCTCAATCTGCCTAACCCGGCTTTCAAGATCAGATAACCGTTCCTTGCTGTCGTTCTTTAGCTCTTGAATATCAGCGGCAACCGTGCTCACCGATTGATCCAGTTTGGCGACTTGCATAAAAAGACCGCCCAACCCGATGACTGCGGTAGTCAGTAAGGCTGGAACGGCTTGATTAAAGGGGTTATCGGGTGGCTTGCCAGTGATTGGCGCCTCTTCGTGGTGATCCATTGCGAGGCATACTGCCGACCTTTTTACTAATTTAGCGACCTTGACCAACCAGTCTTTTCTTGCCGCGACGGCGTGGACGGCTATGTTGCCCGAACCCCTGACGGGTTGTTTTCGGGCGTCCGGGTTGGTGCTCCAGTTTGCCGGTGCCGGTCTTGCTCTTAACTGCCATTAGGCGGGCACCCACTCTTGAGCGTCTTCAATCCACTGATACATTTGCCCATCTTCAGGCATTGCTACTGGAGGTTGCCACTGACAGGAATCTTCGTTTAGCAACCAAGATGGAAAAGGCTGCGGCGGGATGAACGCATCGCGCTGCGCGTCGTAGGTGTAACCAAGGCCGGCGTAATTCTTGCGGAATGGTGTGCCG
>RGRP01000030.1 GCA_010021145.1 Candidatus Fonsibacter lacus | reverse complement strand
TGGTTGTTTGCGCTAATAAGTTTTGGTGAAAAACTAACTACAAAATCATTTGATTGATAAACATCTTCAATTGTTTTGATTTTTAATTTTTTTAATCTTTTTTGTGTATGCAAAATTAAATCTGTTACCATAAAATTTATTATTGATCTTATAATTTCATTTCTTAATAACTTTTTATTTTTAAACTGTTTGTTTTTTTTCTTTATAATGTCACCTATAATAGGCAAATCTTTAATATCATTAATTGAAAATAAGCCTGCCCTAATACCATCATCAATGTCATGATTATTATAAGCGATATCATCTGATAAGGCACTAATCTGAGATTCTAAAGATGATTGATTATAAAAATTAATTTTTTTAATTTTATTTAAATTAGGTAAAAGATTTAAATTTTCTATTACTAAATAATTAGGACCATTATGCTTAACAATTCCATCTATTGTATTTATGGATAAGTTCAATCCATCAAAATTTTGATAGGCTTTTTCCAATTCTGTAATCAAACGAATTGAGTGAATATTATGATTAAATCCACCATAATCTCTAATGCAATAATCTAAAATTTTTTCCCCAGCATGTCCAAATGGTGGATGTCCTAAATCATGAGCTAAACTTATTGCTTCAGATAAATCTTCATTTAGTTTGAAATATCTAGAAATGGATCTTGATATTTGAGAAACTTCCAAAGTATGCGTTAATCTTGTTCTGTAATGATCCCCTTCATCATATACAAAAACTTGTGTTTTATATTTCAATCTTCTAAACGAAGTTGAGTGTATAATCCTATCTCTATCTCGTTGATAAAAAGATCTATATAAGTTTTTTTTATCACTAAATTGTCTTCCTAAATAATTAGAATTATTAGAAGAAAATTTAGTTAATAACTTATTGTAATTATCAACCCCAGACATATATTAATAATAGACATATAATTGAATGACTAATAATTTTACCATTACAGATAAAGCTAAAAAAAAGATAGAAAATCTTTTAAAAAAAGAAAATATTAATAAGTTTTTTAGAATTGAAGTCAAAGGTGGTGGTTGCTCTGGTTACAAATATCATTTCTCAACAGATAATAAAATAAATGAAGACGATATAATTTTTGAAAATGTTTTAATAGATAAATCGTCCTTTGTTTTTGTAGAAGGGTCGATGCTAGATTTTTCTGAGAAATTAATTGAAAATACTTTTAAAATTATAAATCCTAAAGCTACATCTTCATGTGGATGTGGAAGCTCTTTCTCGGTTTAATGATCATAAGTAGCTGGAATGTAAATTCTGTACGAGTAAGATTAAATCATATTATTGAATATCTTAAAAAAAACAAACCGAGTTTTTTACTACTTCAAGAAATAAAAACTGAAAACAAAAATTTTCCATACTCAGAATTAAAAACTATTGGTTACAATAGTGAAGTTCATGGCCAAAAATCATATAATGGAGTTGCAATTATTTATAATGACAAAATTAATAATGTTAATTTTAATCTCATTAATGATAATCAAGAACAATCGAGAACTATTTCTGTTGATATAAATTACAAAAATGAATTAATAAAAATTATCTCTGTCTATGTTCCAAATGGAAATCCCGTTGATACTGACAAATATCATTACAAAATAAAATGGTTAAAATCTCTTGAAGAATTTTTAATCTATCAAAATAAATTAAAAAAAAAGATTATAATTGGTGGTGATTTTAATATTATACCAAATGAAGAAGATGTTTATAATCCTGAAGATTGGGAGAATGATGCGCTCTACAGAACTGAAATAAGAAAATTTTTTAGAAATATATTAAATGAGGGTTACGAAGACGCATTTAGGCTAGTTAATAAACAACCAAATAATTATACATTCTGGGATTACCAATATGGATCTTTTGAAAAAAATAAAGGATTAAGAATTGATCATTTTTTATTATCAAAAAATATTAGTCATTTAATTAAAGATGTAACTATTGATAAATATACAAGAGCTTTAGAAAGACCCTCTGATCATGCTCCAATAAAATTAACTTTAGCCTAAGCTCTTCCGTAAATATCTTTTATACGAACAATATCGTCTTCTCCAAGATAACTACCAGTTTGAACTTCAATAATCTTTAAAATACTTTTTTCTCTATTTTGAATTCGGTGAACTGCTCCTTGTGGTATAAAAATAGAATCTGATTTTTGTAAAATAATATTTTTTTTATTTAACGTAATATTGGCTTTGCCTTCAACTACAACCCAATTTTCAGATCTATATTTGTGTTTTTGAAGACTAAGAATTCCACCAGATTTAACAACTAATTCTTTAACTTGAAAATTTTTTCCAACAAATATGTTTGTAAATTGACCCCAAGGTCTTTGAGTGGTTGTATGTTGATCTGTAATCTTTGGAAACTTTTTACTAATTAAAGGGTAAAGACTTTTAAGATCATTATTTCTAAGATCAGAAAGATAAAGAACATCGTTATTATCGACCGCAAGTATATTTTTTAAATTGCTAGCTACAATTGTTCGATTGGAGGAAATGTATGAATTTTGAACATTATTTTTTAATACATTTCCTTTGATATAGTTCTTATCTTTGTCTTTTTTTTCAATTTCCCATTTTTGCAACCAACTACCAACATCTTTCCAGTCACTTAAAAGTTTGGCAGAAAAAATATTTTTTGATTTTTCTAAAATGGCATGATCAAACGAAATAGATTTAATTTTTGAATAATACTTATTATCTAACTCTATAATATTATTTGTACTCTTTGCGTTTACATATGAATCGCAAACTTGTAGTGCTAATTTAGTTTGTAAAATAGAATATTCATTTAGTAATACTGATTTGTTTGAAAGAAACATTCCTGAATTCCAAAGATAATTTTTATTTTTAATAAGTTTCTGCGCTTTATTTAAATTAGGCTTTTCTACAAATTTTATAACCTTATTAAAGTTATTATTAATTTTTTTTGAATATAAATAGCCATACCCTGTTTCTGGATAATCAGGTTTGACGCCAAAAATAAAAATTTTGCGCATATCCAAATATTTAGATAATTTTTTTATCTGTTTCTGAAATATTATTTTTTTTTGAATGATATGATCGGATGAAATAATTATTATCGGTTGGTAGAATAATAAGTCATCATCATTTATTGCTGCAAGGATTGCTGCTGCTGTATTTTTTTTATCAGGCTCAACATAAATTTTACAATTTATATCTTTTGTTTCTTCTTTAATTTTATCTAAAAAATTAGAATTCGAGCAAATTGTAATAGTATCAAAATTCGCTCCAGATACCCTATCTATTGCATGTTTTAATAAGCTTTTTCCATTAATTTTAATAAATTGCTTTGGATGTTTCTTTCTAGACTCGGGCCATAATCTAGTGCCTTCTCCTCCACATAAAATAATAGGTTTAATTTTCATTATAATAAGAAGAATAAAATTATTGGTATAGAAACAACAGATCCAATTGTAGATACAAATACTGCTGTTCCAATTTCTTGTTCATAAGAATTATTTTGTGCGGCAATTAGGTAGGTTAAAATAGCTGCAGGCATTGATGCTTGTAATATTACAACTTTTGCAACGTTACCATCAAGTCTTAATAAATAAACTACTATTAATCCAATCAATGGTCCTGAAACAAGTTTAAACAATCCAAGCACTAATCCTGTCCTTAATTTTTTAATATTAATTTTGCTGAGCGAAATGCCAAGTGAAAGTAACACTAGTGGTATAACAAAACCTGATAAAATTTTGGTGATGCTATTAAAAAAATTTGGCATTTCTATTTTATAAAATAAAATTAGAAGAGAAAATACTAATGACAATAAAACAGGACTAAGAATTATTTTTTTAATAGAATAATTTCCTGATGAAATTGCAGTATTTACAGTAAAATGACTGACCATAACTATAGAAGCAAAACCAGCTGCCAAAGCTAACCCTTCATTTCCAAAGGCTAATAATGATAATGGAATTCCCATATTTCCAGTATTTGGATGCATTAATGGGGTTGTTAACTTAACAGAAGAAAGTCTAAAAATTTTTATTAATAAATATCCAAATAAAAAACCTATAACTAAAACCAAAAATGCACAAAAAAAAATTTTAAAGTAAATATTTATATTTAAATTAGATCTTGTTAATGAATCATAAATTAGACAAGGGAGTCCAATATTTGCAACAAGTTTAGTTATTGCAGCAGGATTAAAATCTTTATTATATCGATTCCATAAATAACCAACGAAAACTATAAAAATTACTGGAAGTATTATATTTAAAATTACTAGAAACAACTGTTCCTCAGATATCCGCGTAGCATTTTTTTTCTTTAAAACCACCGGGATGTGTTACAGCACCATCTTTTGAAGATCCTACAGATTGAGCATATTTCCATAAAGTGCCCGATGTAAAATTAGGTTTAATATTTTTCCAAGATTTTTTTCTTTTTTGTAGTTCAGAATTAGAAATTTTAACATCTATAGTTCCTTTATTAGCATCAATAATTACTGTATCTCCGTTTTTTAATAATGCTATTGGTCCTCCATTAAAAGCTTCCGGTCCAACATGTCCAACACAAAAGCCTCTGGTCGCACCTGAAAATCTTCCGTCAGTAATTAATGCAACTTTTTCACCCATACCCTGACCATAAATAGCTGCAGTAGTAGAAAGCATTTCCCTCATTCCAGGACCTCCTCTGGGTCCTTCATATCTAATAACTATAACATCTCCCTCTTTATATTTTCTATTTTGAACTGCTTTAAAAGCTTCTTCTTCACTATTAAAACATAAAGCTTTTCCGATAAATTTTAAAGTTTTCATTCCAGCTACTTTAACAATTGCTCCTTCGGGCGCTAAATTACCTTTAAGTCCAACAACTCCTCCTGTTTTTGAAAGTGGTTTATTATAAGGTCTCATTACGTCTTGATTGTTATTAAATTTAACATTCTCTAAATTTTTTTTCATTGTTTCCCCTGTAACGGTCATACAATCTCCATGTAAATAACCTCCATCCAACAAAGTTTTGAGTAACATTGGTACTCCACCGGCTTCAAACATATCTTTTGCAACATATTTTCCACCTGGTTTAAGATCTGCTAAGTAAGGAGTCTTTTTAAAAATTTTTGCTACATCCATAAGATCAAATTTAATTCCACACTCATTTGCAATTGCAGGAAGATGAAGAGCAGCATTTGTTGATCCGCCAGTAGCAGCTACAATAGTTGCTGCGTTTTGTAATGATTTAAGTGTAACAATATCTCTTGGTCTAATTTTTTTTTTTAATAATGACATAACTGCCTGGCCACTCGCATAAGCATATTTATCTCTTTCTTCATAGGGAGCTGGTGTTCCTGATGAATATGGCAATGCCAAACCTATCGCTTCAGATACACATGCCATTGTATTGGCTGTAAACTGTCCTCCACATGCTCCAGCACTTGGGCATGCATTAATTTCTAATTCTTCCAAATCTTCATCTGACATTTGTTTATTAGAATGTTTTCCAACAGCTTCGAAAACATCAACTACTGTCACATCTTTTCCTTTAAATTTTCCTGGTAATATTGACCCACCATAAATAAAAACGCTTGGTACATTTAGTCTGCACATGGCCATCATTAATCCTGGTAAAGATTTATCACATCCAGCTAAACCAACTAATGCATCATAACAATGGCCTCTAACTGTCAGCTCAGTTGAATCTGCGATAATTTCTCGAGATATTAAAGATGATTTCATTCCTTCGTGCCCCATAGCAATACCGTCTGTAACTGTGATTGTACAAAATTCTCTAGGAGTTCCATTATTATCAAAAACTCCTTTTTTTGCAGATTGAGCTTGTCTCATTAAAGCAATATTGCATGGTGCAGCTTCATTCCAAGTTGAAACAACACCAACAAATGGTTTTGCAATGTCACTTTTTTTTAAATTCATTGCATAATAAAATGATCTATGAGGAGCTCTGTCAGGACCCACTGTCGTATGACGACTAGGTAATTTGGATTTATCAAATTTCATAATTAATTTTTAATAGATATAATACTTTCTAATTGGTTTAAATCATTTACTAATTTCTTTAAATTATCTTTTTCCTTATCCACTACATCTTTTGGAGCTTTATTTATAAAAGATTTATTAGAAAGTTTATTTTTTGATAAACTGATGCTATTTTTTATTAAATCAATCTTCTCTTTTACTTTAATAATTTGATCTTTTAAGGAGATTTCTGTTGCAAATTTAATAAGGATGACGTCCCCATCTATATATATTGGCAATATGTTTTCGTTTTTTTCATCTTTTTTAAAATAGTTTTCAATTCTGGAGGCCTTCTTAAAAATTAAAAAATTTCTATCTAAAAAGCTTTTTTTATCTTTGGGTAAATGATCAATACAAATATCTACAAAATTGACTGGAGAAACTTGTAAAATAACTTTTGTAGATCTTATTAAACCAATAAGTTTAATTAGCCAATTAATTAATTCAATATTATTATTTTTTATTAACTTTATTTCTTTATGAGAATTAAAATTTATTAAAGGACTTTTATATAACTCTGAAAATTTCAATCTATTCCAAAGTTCTTCAGTAACAAAAGGTATAAATGGATGAAGAGTTAAAAGAATATTAGAAAATATAAATCCAAAAACTTTTTTTGTTTCTTTTATTTGATTTTGATTATTCGAATAAAAAATTGACTTAGAAAATTCTAAATACCAGTCGCAAAATACATTCCAAACGAAATTATAAATTTCTTTAGAAGCCTCATCAAATCTAAAATTTTTAATATGATTGTCGATATTATTTTTTGCACGAATGTATTCATTAAAAATCCATTGATTAATTTCTAATTTTAGTTCTTTACTGTTAATTTTAATATCAATATTACATTTATTAAAATCACAAAATTTAGAAACGTTCCAAATTTTAGTTAAAAAATTTCTATAGCCTTTAACTCTTTCTTCTGAAAGTTTTACATCTCTACCTGGCGATGCCATCGACATTAATGTAAACCTTAAAGAATCAGCTCCAAATTTTTTTATTAAATCTAAAGGGTCAATAACATTACCTTTTGATTTCGACATTTTTTGTCCATGCTCATCTCTAACTAAAGCATGTATATAAACTTTATCAAAAGGAACTTTTTTCGTTACAAATAATCCCATCATCATCATTCTAGCAACCCAAAAAAATAAAATATCAAAACCCGTTACTAAAACTGATGTTTTGTAAAATCTTTTAAAATTATAAGTTTTTTTAGGCCAACCTAGACTTGCAAACGGCCATAAAGCTGATGAAAACCAAGTATCTAAAACATTGAGGTCTTGATTAATTAAAGAATTCTTCTTTTTATAAAATTTATCAGCTTGTTTTTGTGCATCATTATGATCCTTTGCCGAAAAAATTTTTCCATCACTTCCGTACCAAATAGGAATTTGATGACCCCACCAAATCTGTCTAGAGATACACCATGGACGAATATCTTTAAGCCATAAATTATAAGTTTTTGTCCACGAGTCTGGAAAAAAAATAGTTTTTTTATTTTTTACAGCTTTTAAAGCTTCGACTGACATTTTTTTTACATTTAAAAACCATTGTTCTGTAAGATAAGGCTCAACTATAGAATTTGATCTATCACCGTAAGGAACGTTATGTTTTATTGTTTCTTCTTTTTCTAAAGCATTAATTGATTTTAAATCTTCTATTATTAATTTTCTTGCTTCAAATCTATCAAGCCCCTGATACTTTTTAGGACAATTTTTATTAAGTCTTCCGTCAGCTTCTAAAATATTAATTTTTTCTAAATTGTGTCTTAAGCCAACTTCATAATCATTAAAATCATGAGCGGGAGTAATTTTTACAGCTCCAGATCCTTGATTAGGGTCAGCATAATAATCAGCGATTATTTTAATTTGCTTATCTATAATTGGAATTTTTGCATATTTATTAATTAATTTTTTATATTTTTTATCTTTTGGATTAACAGCAATTGCTGTGTCGGCAAATATAGTTTCTGGTCTGGTAGTAGCTATAGTTATAAAATCATTTTTATTAATAAAATATTTAATATAGTAAAGTTTTCCCTCTACTTCTTTCTGTACTACTTCTAAATCAGAAATTGCAGTTTTTAATACTGGGTCCCAATTAGATAGTTTAAAATCCTTATAAATAAGTTTTTTTTTATGCAATTCTAGAAAAACTTTTACTACCGCTTCAGACATGTTTGTGTCCATGGTAAATCTAGTTTGCGACCAATCGCATGAAGATCCTAATTTTTTAAGTTGGTTAATTATTAAATTCCCAGAATGTTCTTTCCAATTCCAAACTTCTTTAAGAAACTTCTCTCTTCCTAATATATTTTT
>RGRP01000029.1 GCA_010021145.1 Candidatus Fonsibacter lacus | reverse complement strand
ACGTCGAGGTTCAGAACACCGGGGTGAGCCGGCGGAAGGTGTTCCACCCGGTTGGGAGCCCGAAGGGGGGTGTGTGTCTGGGAGCCTCCGAAGCCTCCGAAGCCTCCGAACCGGACGCTGAGAGCACGGATCTGAATCCTGAAAACCCTGTTGGAGAAAGAGATCGGAGGGTTCGGATAGATAAGAGGGTTGCAGAGACACGGGGGGGTGTACGGAGGGCAACCCTCCGGACTCCGGAGGGTCCGCAGAACGGGGTGCTGCCGTTCCCGCCGGTTGGCAGTGGAGCCGATGCAATGGCGGACGACGACGACCCGCACTGGCCACCGCGACCGCAGGCGATCTGATGCCGCAACTGTCGTTACGACTGATCGGTGGTGAGCCGTTCCGCCCTGCGGGCGGCCGCCCCGATGGGGCGGTGGTCAGGTCAGGAGGATTCGGCGCACGGTGGAGCGGCTGACGCCCAGGCGATCAGCGATGGCCTGTTGCGTGAGGCCCTGGCGACGCCAGCGGCGTGCACGTTGCTCGCGGGATTCCGTGGCCCACAACAGGATCAGCACGGGCAGCAGCAGCAGCGCGACTACCCAGGCAGCAATGCAGGGGAGGCTCATTGCTCGGCCTCCCGTTCAATGTCGATCTGCAGGTCTTCGATCAGGTCGCCCAGGTGCAGCAGCACCGGGTAGGTCTCGATCTCATCGGCGGTGATCAGCGCGTCCAGCTGTTCGTAGAGCTGCCAGAGCGCCGCCACCCGGTCGGTGGTGGTCATGGCGTGATTGCGGTGTGGTGGTGACGGGCGGCGCCTGCGGCTGCCTTCTCCCGTTCACTCCATCCATCATACCGTGCGCATGCGTCGACCGCAATCCTCGCGCTAGGGTGTCGACAGAAGCGTGCGCGTGAGTGAGTGAGATCGAGGCATTGGCAGACCGTGGCGCGTTCCTGTGGCGCTGTGGTGTCTGCCGCCAGGTTCAAGCAACAGCCGACCGCCCCCGCGCACGGGTTTGCAAGGCCTGCCTTCAGAGCCGCCGCCGTGAGCAGCAGCGCGACCATGCCCGCCGGGTGCGCGGCACTGATCTGAGCCCCAAGGCCTGCACCTGCTGCGGCGCGTTGTTCATCCCGAAGCGATCTGATGCACGGTGCTGCTCAGCTGCCTGCCGGGCCAAGCTCAGCCGTCTTGCTGCAGCTGCACGTAAGGCGAGTTGCGACTGATGTCGTCGGCGAAAAACGCCTCTTTCGCCGGCGACGTTTCCATGCTGTCGCGCTGGCACCGTGCCAGGACTGACACCACCGCGTAGGGGTTCAGGCGGGTTCAGCTCCAGCTGGGTAGCCAATGCAGTGGCGGATCAAACGACGCCAGCCAGCGGCGCCTAGCTGCCTCCCTGCGGGCCCTGATCGACTGTCGGGTGGCCTTGTATCCAGTGCGTGCCAGGAGCGGCTGTAGCGGCTCCTATGGGTTGCCGAGGACTTAGGCGCGGGCGCGCCTAGAACCCGATCCCGATCCGGTTGGCCTCGAACAACGCCGCCCCGGTGCTCAGCACCTGCACCTGGGCCTCGATCACTTCTGGCTCCAACGCACCGAATCCCACGCGCCGCGCACGGGTGCCGACTGCTGCTGTCAGTGCTGGGCGGGTGCTGGCACTGATGGCTCGCTCGATTGCCCACAGCACCTGCCGGCCCTGCTGATGCTTCCTGAAGCGGTAGCCGTAGGCCTCGTGGCCATCGGCCCAGCTGCTCACCCCTTGGCCCAGTAGTGAGCGCATGTCGTCGTTGGTGAGGATCAGCCCGCTGTCGGCTGCCTCGGCCAGACCACGGGCACGCTGAAGTGGATCTGCTGCAGGTTGCTGCACTGCTGCGGCCACCGTCGCTGCCAGCACTGCCAGCTGATCTGCCTTGCCCGTCACTGCTAGCTGGCTGCCGGCACTGCGACCCTGCGGTGTCACTGACGGCTGCTCACTGCCACCAGCGAAGCCCGGGAACGATGCCATCGCGCCGCCTGCCTTCAGGTGTGCATCGAGGCGATCACCGTCTGCGATGCGATCACCGGGCCAGACGGTCAGGGTCGGACCCTTGCGGATCAGCTCAACGCCCAGGGCCTTGGCGCGAGCCTTCAGGCCGTTGCGGCTGATGCCCCAGCGTTTCTCCAGCACCGCGATCGACTGATCGGGCACCACTTCCTCAGGGATGAGAGCTGTCACTGCGACCGTGGGGTGTCACTGCCAGCCATGACACCGTGCGATGTCACTGCTGTCAATGCGACCGTGCGGTGTCAGTGACAGGGCGCCGGTTTCCGTCGTAATCGGTCTTGCGTCAAGCCCTGAACCCCAGGGCTTCGTCGTCGTCGTCGTCGATCTCGGGAACCTCGATCGGATCCGGCCGGCCGATCACCGGCGGTTGCTGTTCGTCGCCGTCGTCGCTGCCCCAGTTGACGGAAACGGCAAGGTTGAACCGCCAGACGCACAGGTGCAGGCTGGCCAGCTCAGACATGGTGCCGGCGGCCCGTGCGGCTGTTGCTCGATGGCTGCCAGTTACGCATGCCCGGCTCGATGCAGAACTCATGCAGTGACCGCAGTGCACCTACGGCTGCACCGAACTGCGCGCATTGCTCAGCACGCATGGCGATCCGCTGTAGGCGGTGGATGGTGTCAGCCAACATTTGAGTGGTTTCCACCGTTTTGAGGTCTCCCACCACGTCGGCCAGGGCCTGATTGACGACGTTTCGGGCTTGGCGGCGGCTGCACCCCCACTCCTGGGCAACGCGGGTAACAACCGTGCTGAACGGTGTGCCTTGGGCCAAGAGCTCAGCCGCGAACTGGTGTCGCTTCTGGCGGATCAGTTTCGGTGCGGCCTTGCCTGCCATCAGGCCTCCTCCATCCGTCGGCGCAGTTCGCTGACCAGCTGGTGGCGCTGGGCCTTGGTGATGCCCCGGGCGCTCTTGAACACGGCAGTTGCAATGGCACAGGACATCGCCCTAGCCGCTTCAGGCGTCAGCTGATCCGTGGGGTCGTTGCGTTCTTCCATCAGGCGTGCGCCAGCTCCAGATCGAGGGCGTAGAGCTGCAGCTCGCGCATGGTGATGACCAGGCCGACAGTGAGCAGGCGCAGGGCATCAGGCAATGCAGCGGGCAGTTCGCCCAGCTGTTCTGCCGTCAGCACGGCGTCACTGATGGCAGTGGCAGCACGGGCCGTGTCGGCGTTGATCACGCGCTGGCCTCCAGCTGATCGAGCACGGCCAGGGCGTCGTCGACCTTTGCTGCCTCCAGCTCCAACGCCGTGAAGGTGCTGGCGAAGCGTTCTTCCACTCGGCGGCGCTCACCCTCCAGTTGCAGGCGGCGCTCAGCGATCTGCGTCTGGATCATTGGCAGGTGGGCGTAGCTGCGCAGGTGGTCAACAGCCCAGGGCCCGAACGTCGGCGGTTCGCCGGAGGCGTGCTTGTCGCGCTCCAGCTCACGGTCGCGATGCCGCAGTTTCTCGTTCATCGCGGTGCGCCCGACCTCTTCGGGCACGAAGCACCACGACAGGCACTCGGCGGGATAGATCCTGCTGCCGTACTTCATTGCCACTGCCCCAAGAAGCTGTTGTAGGAGCCGTGGGTTGCTTCCCATGCCTGGCGCTGCCGCTGAGCGCTGTTGCGGGAACGCATGCGTTCGGTTTCGGCCTGCATGCGAGCGACGGATTCCGCCCGCTGCCGTTCGCGCTCCAGTGCAGCGTCATCAGCTGCAGGCAGCGACTTGCCGGCCTGCCGGGCCAGGTAGTGCGCCAGGGCTGTATCGGCGCGGGTGATGGCGGCCTGGGCGCTGAGGTTCTGGTGGCCGTCAGCCCACGGGTTCAGCGCGCCGAGGGTTCCGTAACCCCGCTTACGTCCGACGATCTGCGATGCACCCGGGATGAGGCGCAGGCGAGCGGCGATCTTGCGCGCGTCTTCCTCGGCACGCTCGGCTTTCTTGTGCTCCGCGTCGATGCGCAGGTCAAGATCGAGATCGTTCATTGGTGGATCACCACGGGCAAGGGTTGATTGACGGGTTCCTGCTGCTCCTGCAGGAGTTGATGCAATGCACGCTTGGCTTGGGCAGATGCCCAGTCATCGAGCACCGGATCAGGTGCCAACATCGGCACGTCGTCGTCTAGGAGTTGCATCAGATCCCGATAGCTAACCTAGGTTGCAAACAGTATGGCTGAATGTGCAGGCATCTGAGATCGAACCCGTAAGAGCCAAGGCCGCACCACTGGTGGAAGTGCCTGGTATTGCACTACGGATCGCGGCGACCTTTGCCGATCCAATGCACGACACCTTCAGCGGCGTGTGGATCTGCCCTGGCCTTGAAGACGGCGAGGTTGTGGTCAGTGGTGCCAGTCCGGCTCGGATGGTCCAGGTGATCTGTCAGGGCACCTGTCAGCGTGTTGTCGGGGTATCAGTGACAGCACTGCGGAACGCGATCCGTCGCCACAAGGATGCGCATCACGTGGTTCTGGTTCCCCGTGAGACAAGCCTGTCGCTGCGGTCGTTCTCGGATGACGTTACGGTCGTCGTCGAGGTGCCAGAGGTTGACGGTGGACCAATGGATCTGCCAGCAGCACCGGCTGGCCAGTTCATCGCCGACCCTTTCCATTTCAGCAACAAGCTGTTGACCACAGTGCTGCGCGATCTGGAGGGTGCAGACACGGTGGCGATTCATCCGTTTGCCATTGGCTGGCGGATTCAGACGAAGTGCGCCGACTACCAGGCGACAGCAATCGTTGCGGGGCTGATCCCATGAAGAAGTATCTGACGCAGAAACAAGCCGGAATGATGTTCAACGTCAGAGGAATCACCATCCGCCGCTGGCGTGAGGAAGGGATTCTCACGGAAGGCGTGCACTGGACGCGCCTTGGCCACAAGTATTACTTCAATGCAGAGGAGCTGGCGAAGCTGCTCCCAAGCAATGGGGCAATACCGCTGATTGAGTGACGTGTGTGAAGGAAAGCCCCCCAGCACCCGAAGCAAGGGGGACGCCAACAACGCCACTAGCTTGCTCCACCACCCTCCAGATCGCAGGCTGACTGGGACTGATTGTCATTCAGCGGACCAGCTCCAGCCAGGGCCAAGGCGGGCAGCCAGCTGCATGTAGTGCTCGGCTGTGATCAGATCGCCCAGGGCCTCGATCTCACGGTCAACAGCAGCAAGGGCTGGTTGTAGATCAGTACCGATGTGGTCGGCAGCGGTCTGCACAGCCTGCTCGATCAGGTGGCGGGCAGCGATGAGGTGCGCGTGCGCTAGAGCGGTGGGTTGCATGGGTGGAGGTGACGCAAGATCTATTACGACGGATTCAGCCAAGGCGAAGGCTGGAGCTGTCGGCAGGATTGGCGGCGACATAGCCAGCGGTGGTGCCAGCAGATGCGTGACCCAGCGTTAGCTGCAGCGTGAAGGAATCGCAGCCACGGCGGATAGCTTGCGACGCATGGGTGTGGCGCAGCTTGTGCGGGTGCAGGTGCACACCGGCCTGGCGGCCCCAGCGGGCCATGCGATCGGCGATGGCCTGACGGCTCAGCGGGCCGTCGTTGCGGTTGGAGGGGAACAGCCAGCCTTCAGGCTCGCCACGGCCGAGGGACTCGATCAGCGCGAGGGTCTCGGCACTGATGCGAACGGTGCGGGCCTTGGAGCCTTTGCCGAGCAGGTGCACCTGGCCGCCGTTGTCGAGGGCCTCAATGTCCTGCCAGCGCAGCCGGGCCAGCTCACTGACACGGCAGCCGATCAAATACGACACCTTCACCAGCGCGTAGTCGCGTTGAGCGGTGCGGGAGCCGTTGCGGGCAGCAGCAGCGATCACGCCCAGAACGCCGTCTAGATCGGCCTCTGGCAGCGCCCGGGTGCACTTCGGGGCCGCGAGCATGGCGCGACGGGGGAACGGGTTCCTGGGGATGCCAGACACGCCTGAGCGGCACGGCTCCGATGCCCAGCGGTAGAGGGCGCTGCAGGTAGCGAGGCGGCGGTTGAAGCTGCGGGCGGCCATGGTGCCGGCCTGCACCTGTTGCAGCAGGTTGTCGACGTAGTCCTGCGCAATGGCGGGATCGAGTTGGCGTAGGGCCATGCCCGGGTGGTGCAGGTCAAGCCAGCTGCAGAAGTGCCGCAGTTCGCGGGCGTAACCGCTGCGGGTTTCAGCGGATCCGGTGCGCGAGCAGCAGGAGAGGAAGCGGCGCAGCAGGTCGTCGTCGGACCAGGCCTGAGCACCGGCTTCGGCGGCGTCGTACATGCGGCTGATGAAGGCCAAGGCCTCATCGCGTGGCATGCCAGCGAGCACCGGCGGGACTTGACGTAAGTGCGGTTGCGTCGGGATAGCGAGGGTCATGGGTGGGGGGCCATCTCCCTTAAGGGTACCCCTACGACCGTGTGGTGCCTAGGTGACTGGCCGTATGGGAAGAACCCGGCACACTGTTGGGTGAGTGTGAGGCAGACCTAGCGATGGCAGGGCCGAAGTTGGTCACCAGGCTCGACGCCCTTCTGGCGGAGAAGAACCTCAGCGGGCGTCGGCTGGCACGGCTTGCGGACTGCACCGAGATGACGGTCACGAAGCTGCGCCGCAATGCGATGCAGTACCTCGACGTGAACGTCACGGCGCGGATCTGTCAGGCATTGGAGTGCACGCCGGCCGAACTGCTGGAGATTCAGCAGGAGGACGCCGACACCTGAACACACCTACGCACCAACACATGTAGGGGCGGCCGTTTCACCACGGGCCTACATGTGGTGGCGATGGGTAGATTGAAGCAATCTCTGGGACCTTCTGGGGCCATAAAAAAAGCCCCGGGGTGTACCACCACCACCGGGACCCGAGATCGAAACGCAAACCCCGTTGGAGCCGGGATTCATGAAAGGTAGCCTACGTGTACGTCCCCGTTTGGGGCAACCGCACGTTCACATCCTAGACGCTGCAGCCGGTCTCGGCCAGCGTCGCTGCCCTCACCAGGTTGCCAGGGAGCGGCTGGAGCTGCGGGCGCTGAGCCTCGGCGCTGACCACACCCTGAGCCAGCTGGCAGCTGATGCCTGGCTGCGGGAGGTGCGGTGATGAGCGCCGAGAAGGACGCCTTCACGCTCCTGCAGATGCGCGGGACGCTGTCAGATGACACCTTCTACAGCCCAGCACGGGCGAAGGATGGTTACTACACCGCGCTTCTGAAGGAGGTGATGAAGGAACCCCTGGCGGTCGACGCACAGGGGAACCCGATTCCAGATGAAGCCCGGACGCTGGCGAAGAATCTGGAGCTGCTGGCAGCACGCGCTGCCGATCTGCTGAACAAGAAGGTCGCCCAGACGCACCGCGTCATCCACCTGCGCGAGGCGGCCGCTGACCTTGGGCTGAACATCCGCGACGGCGAACTGCGGCGTGTTCTCGCTGATGCCCGTCGGAGCCTGGCTGGCAGTGCTGAGGCGATCGGGGCCAGGCCGATCAGCTTGGCGCCGGTGCCATGGATGGTCGACGGCCTGCTGATGGCGCGTGGCCTGAACCTCTACATCGCACCGCCGAAGTGCGGGAAGACATCGCTGGTCATGCAGATGATCAGCCAGTGGGCCGCCGGTGCACGTAGCTACCTGGGCCGCGAGTTCAGGACGCCATGCCCGCCGGTGCTGGTGGTCGGCCCGGACATGCCCGAGGGCGACTGGGGCCTGCTGCTGCGCGATCTGGACTTGTTGCAACAGGACTTACGTCTGAAGCAACCGATCGTTGATCTGTTCACCGCTGGCCAGCCGCTGACCCTCGATGAGGAAGGGATCGAACGGATCGCCACGTATGCGGCCGCGCATCCGGGGCTGCTGGTGGTGCTCGACAGCGTGCACACCGCAACGGTGCGGCTGGGCATCAGCGAGAACGATCCGGAGATCGCCGGACCGCTGCTGAGCCTGATCGAGGCGTTGGAGCCGCACGGCGCCACGTTGCTCGCCATCCACCACGCGAACAAGGCGCGGATGGGTGAAACGCCGACGCTGGCCAGCCGTGGCAGCAGTGCCATCCCGGCGCTCGCCAGCCACATGGTCGGCATGTCACGGCTGACCCAACAGCCGCAGATGAACGGCAAGGCCGACCGGCGGGTGGTGCTGAAGACCGAGGGCCGTGGCGGGATGCCGCTGGAGCTGCTGGTGGAGCGGGTTGAGGGTGCCGGCTGGATCTGCCATGGCGACGCCGACACGGTGCAGTCGGAGAAGCAGCGGCAGGAGCTGGAAGGACGCCTGAACGAGCGCCAGATCGAGGCGCTGGAGGCGTGCCGCGAGCGGTGGGAACTGGACGGCCTGCCGATGGACGCCATGGACCTAGCGCCAATGCTTGGCCTGCGCGGCGATGGCGAACGGAAGGCACGGGCAACGCTCGATCAGCTGGCGCGGCTCGGGTTCCTGAACGTCGAGGTTCAGAACAC
>RGRP01000028.1 GCA_010021145.1 Candidatus Fonsibacter lacus | reverse complement strand
TACCCTTGCTATCTCTTAATGTAATTCTTGGCTTAAGATCAATATTCTTAGATTGAGCTCTCCAATCCAAAACAACTTTAGAAGAAATTCCTGTAGCTTCGTCTGTTGCGTCTGTAATTGACGCTCCGTCAATTAAATCTACAAAATTAACTATACCATCTGTTTCTGAAATAACTGGAAGAGTATATGGATCCCACTCGCAGATTTTTTGCCCTTTTTTCACAGGCTGATCTGGTTTTGCAAAAAGTTTTGATCCATATGGAATTTTGTACATTGCGACGTTTGTTCCATTTTTTTCAATAATAATTTCAGTATTTCTTCCCATTACGATTAATTCTTTTTTGGAATCTTCAATTAAGTTTTGATTAGAAACTTTTAATATTCCTTCTGAAGGGGCTGTAATTGATGACTCTTGTTTAATTTGTGCTGTTCCTCCAACGTGGAAAGTTCTCATTGTAAGCTGTGTTCCTGGTTCTCCAATTGACTGAGCTGCGATCATTCCAACGCACTCACCAATTGATACTAATCTTCCTCTTGCCAAATCTCTTCCATAGCAAGTAGAACAAATTCCATCTTTTGCTTCACAAGTAATTGGAGAATAAACGTCAATCGATTTAACCCCTGCTGCATCCATCAATTCACATTGTTTTTCTTCAATTAATTGTTTAGCTTTAACGATAACATCTCCAGTATTTGGAGCTTTAATATCTTTTGCAGCAATTCTTCCTAAAGATCTTTCTGTTAAAGATACGATAATGTTACCACCTTCAATAATTTCACTAATATTAATATGTTTTTTTGTTCCGCAAAATTTAAGTCTTACAATCACATCTTGTGAAACGTCACATAATCTTCTCGTTAAATATCCAGAGTTTGCAGTTTTTAAAGCTGTATCTGCAAGTCCTTTTCGTGCTCCGTGGGTAGATGTAAAGTATTCTAATACTGTTAAACCCTCTTTAAAGTTTGAAATAATAGGTGTTTCGATAATTTCACCTGATGGTTTTGCCATCAAACCTCTCATACCCGCTAATTGCTTCATCTGAGCTGCTGAACCTCTAGCTCCAGAATCTGCCATCATGAATATTGAGTTAGTTGTAATTGAACCGTCGTCTTTATTAATTTTAGAAGCAGAGATATTCTTCATCATCTCGCTTGCAATCTTATCGGTACATTTAGACCACTGATCTACAACTTTATTGTATTTCTCACCTTTTGTGATTAAACCTTCAGAGTATTGGGTCTCATATTCTTCAACCATTTTTTTAGCATCCGAAATAATTTGAACTTTTGACTCTGGAATTACTAAATCATCTTTTCCAAAAGATATTCCAGCTTTGAACGCATTAAGAAAACCAATACTCATTAATCTGTCACAGAAAATTACAGTTTCTTTCTGGCCGCAGTATCTAAAAATAATATCTATAAGTTCAGAAATTTGTTTTTTTGTTAATAATTTATTTACTAAATCAAATGTAATTTTATGATGTTTCGGAAGGATGTCTGCTAGTAAAAATCGACCAACGCTGCTTTGATATGTTTTAAAAACTTGTTTACCTTTTTCATCGACTGTTTCAAATCGAGATACAATTTTAGAATGGATATTTATAGATTTATTCTCAAGTCCTTGTGCAATTTCATCTAAATTTAAAAAATAACCAACTGGTTTAGTGTCTTGATCTCCAAAAAACTGTGACATGTAATAAATTCCTAAAACCATGTCTTGAGACGGAACAATAATAGGTTTTCCGTTTGATGGGCTTAAAATATTATTTGTAGACATCATTAGTACTCTAGCTTCTAATTGAGCTTCCAAGCTTAAAGGAACATGAACTGCCATTTGGTCGCCGTCAAAGTCAGCATTGAAAGCAGCTGTTACTAAAGGATGTAATTGAATTGCTTTACCTTCAATTAATAATGGTTCGAATGCTTGTATTCCTAATCTATGAAGTGTTGGAGCTCTATTTAGAAGTACTGGATGCTCTCTAACAACTTCCTCTAAAATATCCCAAACTTCTGATTTCTCTTTTTCTACAATTTTTTTTGCTTGTTTAATTGTTGTAGCAAGACCCAATTTATCTAATTTTGCATAAATAAATGGTTTAAATAATTCTAGTGCCATTTTCTTTGGAAGACCACATTGATGAAGTTTTAGTTCCGGGCCTACAACAATTACAGATCTTCCAGAATAATCTACTCGTTTTCCTAATAAATTTTGTCTAAAACGTCCTTGTTTTCCTTTAAGCATATCGGCTAAGGATTTAAGAGGTCTTTTTCCAGTTCCTGTAATGACTCTTCCTCTTCTACCGTTGTCAAATAAAGCATCAACCGCTTCTTGCAACATACGTTTTTCATTTCTGACAATAATATCTGGAGCTCTTAACTCCATTAATCTTTTTAAACGGTTATTTCTGTTAATGACTCTTCTGTATAGATCGTTAAGGTCCGATGTTGCAAACCTTCCGCCATCTAATGGGACAAGGGGTCTTAGCTCAGGTGGTATTACTGGAATAACAGTTAAAATCATCCACTCTGGTTTGTTTCCAGAATTAATAAAATTTTCAATTAATTTTAATCTTTTAATAGTTCTTTCTTCTGCAACTTTAGAAGTAGTATTTTTTAATAATTCTCTTAATCTTTCTCTTTCAACAGGTAAGTCGATAGAAGATAACACTTCTCTAATGGCTTCGGCTCCAATACCAGCAGAAAACTGATCTTCACCATATTTTTCTTGAGCCTTCTGAAGCTCTTCTTCAGTAATTAATTGATTTTTTTTAAATTCAGTTAGTCCGGGTTCAATAATTATAAAATTTTCAAAATACAAAACTTTTTCAAGATCTTTAAGTTTCATATCCATTGCCAAAGCAATACGGCTAGGTAGTGATTTTAAAAACCAAATGTGAGATACGGGTGTTGATAATTCAACATGACCCATACGCTCACGTCTTACATTAGCCTTAGTGACTTCTACGCCGCACTTTTCACAAATAATTCCCCTAAACTTCATACGTTTGTACTTGCCGCACAAACATTCGTAATCTTTTACTGGTCCAAATATTCTTGAACAGAATAAGCCATCTTTTTCTGGTTTAAATGTTCTGTAGTTAATAGTTTCAGGTTTTTTAATTTCACCAAATGACCAAGATTTTATTTTTTCAGGACTAGCTAAAGAAATTTTAATATTATTAAAATTATCTTTATTGATATTTTTTTTAAATAAATTTGTTAATTCCTTACTCATAATTCTAGTTTGTTAATTCAATATTTAAACCTAAAGATCTAATCTCTTTAATTAATACGTTAAACGACTCTGGTACTCCTGACTCAAAATCATCATCGCCTTTAACTATAGTTTCATAAACTTTTGTTCTTCCAGCTACATCGTCTGATTTAATTGTTAAAATTTCTTGCAGAGTGTAAGCGGCACCATAAGCTTCTAGCGCCCATACTTCCATTTCTCCAAATCTTTGCCCACCAAATTGAGCTTTTCCTCCTAATGGTTGTTGAGTTACTAAGCTGTATGGACCGGTAGAACGAGCATGAATTTTATCATCAACCATATGAGCTAATTTCAACATGTAAATAATCCCAACTGTAACCTGACGATCAATTTTTTCACCTGTTCTGCCATCATATAAATCAGTTTGACCTGATTCTGGTAATCCACAAAATTTTAGCATCTCAGTAACATCTTTTACACTTGCACCATCAAAAACTGGAGTTGCGATAGGAACTCCGCTAGATAGGTTATGACTTAATTCTCCAAGTTCTAAATCAGATAAATTTTTAATCTCATCAGCTACATCGCCTTTATAAATTTTTCCTAAATAACTTTTTAATTCTTCTTTTTTAGATGAATTTTTTTGAACATCTTCTATTAATTTTTTTATTTTCTCGCCCATTTCAGAACAAGCCCATCCTAAATGAGTTTCTAAAATTTGCCCTACGTTCATACGGCTTGGAACTCCAAGTGGATTTAAAACTATATCAACAGGTCTGCCATCCTTCATATAAGGCATATCTTCGGCAGGAACAATTCGACTTATAACTCCTTTGTTACCATGCCTTCCAGCCATTTTATCTCCAGCCTGAAGTTTTCTTTTCATCGCTACAAAAACTTTAACCATCTTCATTACACCAGGTAATAACTCATCTCCTTTTTGAATTTTATCAACCTGATCTTCAAATCGAGTTTGAATATCTTTTTTTGCTTTTACAAATTGTTCTTTTAAAATTGCTAAATTAGATTGAATTTTTTTATCTTCGATAATTAATTTGAACAATTCATTTGCTGATAATTCAGATAAATTATCTTCTGATAAAACTGTACCTTTTTTTAAAGATTTAAAATCTTCATCAAGTTTAGCAGAAACTAAGGTGCTTTTTACTCGGGCTTTAATGTTAGATTCTAATATTTCTTCTTCAGCATTTTTATCATTTTGAACTGACTCAATTTCAGCTCTTTCAATAGAAATTGCTCTTTCGTCTTTTTCAATACCGTGTCTATTAAATACTCTAACTTCAACTACAACACCATTTGTTCCGGAAGGCATTTTTAAAGAAGTATCTCTTACGTCAATTGCCTTTTCTCCAAAAATTGCTCTTAATAACTTTTCTTCTGCATTAACTGGTGAATCTCCTTTAGGAGTTACTTTTCCAACTAATATGTCCCCTGGTTTAACCTCTGCTCCAACATAAACAACTCCAGACTCATCTAAATTAATAAGATTTTCCTCAGCTGTATTAGGAATATCTCTTGTAATCTCTTCAGGACCTAGTTTTGTATCTCTAGCCATAACGCTATATTCTTCAATATGAATTGAAGTAAATACGTCATCTGTTACGCATCTTTCTGAAATTAATATGGAGTCCTCAAAGTTGTAGCCACGCCAAGGCATGAATGCTACCATCACATTTTTACCTAAAGCTAATTCACCAAATTGTGTTGAAGGGCCATCTGCAATAACGTCACCTTTTCTAATTTTATCACCAACTTTAACTAAGGGTCTTTGATTGATGCAAGTGTTCTGATTAGATCTTTGAAATTTACTTAAGTTATAAATGTCAACACCAGATTTTGTAAGATCTTTTTCGCTAGTGACTCTAACTACAATTCTTTTTCCATCAATTTTATCAACAATACCATCTCGTTTTGCAACTAAAGTTGCTCCTGAGTCTACAGCAACATCTTTTTCTATTCCTGTTCCAACTAATGGAGATTCATTTTTAATTAATGGAACTGCTTGCCTCATCATATTTGATCCCATCAATGCTCTATTAGCATCATCATTTTCTAAGAAAGGAATTAAAGCGGCCGCAACTGATACGACTTGTTTTGGTGAAACGTCCATAAAATCAACATTCTCAGGTTTTGCCAATTCAAATCCTAAAGATTTTCTGCACGACACTAAATCATCAACAAATGTATTATCTTTATTTAACGGAGAGTTTGCCTGAGCAATTGTATATTTACCTTCTTCCATTGCAGATAAATAATGAATCTCTTTTGTTACTTTACCATTAACAACTTTTCTATAAGGACTTTCGATAAAGCCATATTTATTAATTCTTGAATAAGTCGCTAAACTATTAATCAAACCAATATTTGGCCCCTCTGGTGTTTCAATGGGACAAATTCTTCCATAATGAGTCGGATGAACGTCTCGAACTTCAAATCCAGCTCGTTCTCTATTTAATCCTCCAGGTCCAAGGGCTGATACTCTTCTTTTATGTGTAATTTCAGCAAGTGGATTTGTTTGATCCATAAATTGAGATAATGGAGAAGTTCCAAAAAACTCTTTAAGACAGGCAGCAATTGGTTTTGCATTTATTAAATCCTGTGGCATCACTGAATCAATTTCGACTGAAGCCATTTTTTCTTTAATAGCTCTTTCCATTCTTATTAGTCCAATTCTAAATTGATTTTCTACGAGTTCACCGACCGATCTAAGTCTTCGATTTCCAAGATGATCAATATCATCTACTTCACCTTTTCCATCTTTAAGGTTCAACATATGTCTTACGATTTCAACAATATCCTCTTTTCTAAGAACAGTTAATTTTGGATCACAATCTAGATCCATTCTTGCATTCATTTTTACTCGACCTGTTTCTGACAGATCATACCTTGTGTGATTAAAAAATAGATTTCCAAATAAATTTTTAGCAGTTTCAATGGTTGGAGGCTCACCTGGTCTTAAAACTCTATAGATATCCATACTAGCTTCATCTTGGTTAAGATTTTTATCTACAGTTAGAGTATTTCTTAAAAATGGACCTCTATTAACGCCGTCAATATCTAACAAATAAAGGCTTTTTATCTTCAGATCTGTAAGTTTAGTAATTAGGTCGTTAGTTACTTCGTCTCCGGACTCAGCAATCACTTCCCCTGTTTTTTCATTGATAATGTCATTTGCTAAATATTTTCCAAATAAATCTGCTGTTTTAACTAAATAATTATTAAGTCCTTCTTTCTTTAATTTTAAAGCCATTGGATAAAGAACTTTTGTATCTTTTTTTATGACAACTTTTTTAGTTTCGGCGTTAATTAAATCATTTTTTAATTTGAAATTTTTGAAATTTTCTGGAGTGAATTTTGTTTTCCATTCATCTTCTGAAGTTAAATCAAATCTAATATTTTCATAAAAAAGATTTAAAATATCATCTCTGTTAAAACCCAGAGCCATTAATAAAGTAGTTACTGGTAATTTTCTTTTTCTATCAATTCTAAAGTTTAAAATATCTTTTGTATCGTATTCAAAATCTAACCAGGATCCTCTGTATGGAATAACTCTACAACTAAACAATAATTTTCCACTGGCATGTGTTTTTCCTTTATCATGATCAAAGAACACTCCAGGGCTTCTATGCATTTGATTTACGCAGACTCTTTCAATTCCATTTACAACAAATGTTCCTCTTGGAGTCATTAGAGGAATATCGCTCATATAAACTTCTTGTTCTTTGGCTGATAAAACTTGTTTAGTTTGTTTTTCTTCATTGATGTCGTAAGCAACTAATCTAAGTGTTGCTTTTAATGCGGCTGAATATGTTAGACCTCTTTGATGACACTCTTCAACTGTGTATTTTGGTTTTTCAAATCTATATGAAATATACTCAATAGTTGCTAAACCAGAAAATTCTTCAATCGGAAAAATATCTTTAAAAACTTTTGTAATTCCAGAATCAATTTTATGTTCTGTGTTTGCCTCTAAAAAATTTTTATAAGAATTAACTTGGACTTCAATTAAATCGGGAATATTAAGTATATTTTCTAATTTACCAAAACTTTTTCTAACTTTTTTCTTATCTGTAAAAGATAACAACATAGTTTATTAACCGAATATTTTATTATCCGGTTCTAAAAAAATTTTAAATTTACTTAAGTTCTACTTTTGCGCCAACTGCTTCTAGTTTCTTTTTAACATCGTCAGCATCTTTTTTGCTAACGCCAGCTTTAAGTTGTTTTGGTGCACCTTCAACTAAATCTTTAGCTTCTTTTAAACCTAAACCAGTGAACGCTCGTACTTCTTTAATTACTCCAATCTTGTTATCTCCAGATGATACAAGATTAACTATAAAATCATTTTTTTCTTCACCTGCCGCTGCTCCGCCTGCTGCTGCTGCTGGTGCTGCTGCTGCAACGGGTGCTGCTGCTGACACTCCCCATTTTTCTTCTAAAGTTTTTGAAAGTTCAGCTGCTTCAACAACAGTTAATTTTGATAATTCTTCTACAATTTTATTTAAGTCTGGCATTTTGAATATCCTAGTGGGTTTAATTTTTTAAATTTTTAGCGTGCATCAAATTAACTATTTTTGCGCTTGGTGCAAGCAAAATACTTACAATTTTTTGAGCTGGAGCAGTTAAAATACCTACAATTTTAGCTCTTGCTTCATTTAATGTAGGCAAAGTTGCTATATGAGCAACATCTGACGGTTCTAAAATCTTCTCATCCATTAGACCGCCAAGAATTTTTAACTTTTCATTACTTTTAGAAAAATTAACTAATGTCTTTGCGAGAGTAATTGGATCTTTAGAACAGGCAATTGCAGTTGGCCCTTTAAAAAATTTTTCTAACTTTTCGGCCTTTGATCCTTTAAGAGCAATTTTTGTAATTCTATTTTTAGTTATTTTTAAAAAAGCTCCGCTTTCTCTCATTTTTGCACGAAGACTTTCTAAGTCTTTAACAGTAATACCTTCGTAATGATAAACTAGAATTCCTTCATTAGCTGCAATAACGGATTTTAAATCATTTACATATGTAGTTTTTTGATCTCTATTCATTATATGCTCGAAAGTTGAAGTTTAACTGAAGGTCCCATAGTTGTAGATAAGTAAATTGAATTTATAAAATTTCCTTTAATGCCAGCTGGTTTTTCTTTTGAAACAACTTCATAAACACTTTTAAAATTTTCGGATAACTCTTTGTCAGAAAATTTTACTTTGCCAATTGATAAACCTAAATTTCCATCTTTATCGCATTTAATTTCTATTCTGCCTTTTTTGATTGCTTCTACAGTAGA
>RGRP01000027.1 GCA_010021145.1 Candidatus Fonsibacter lacus | reverse complement strand
AAGCGTAGGAAGATTGGAATTTTTTTCAATTTTTTCCATTGTATTTATTTAGGTATTATAACTTGTATAACAAGATATTAAAACTTAAGCTTTTTGATTGTTTTTAGTAGATTTTCAAAATCTTTTGGTTTTTCACATTCAAATTCGATTTCTTTCTTTGTTGTTGGATGAACAAATCCAATAGATTTTGCATGCAATGCTTGTCTTTTAAATCCATCTAATAATTCTTTAAATTTAGGATCAATATCTCTTATAAATTTATTTTGTTTTCCATATATTTGATCACCAATAATCGGATTACCGTGAGATGAAAGATGAACTCGGATTTGATGAGTTCTTCCTGTTTCTAATCTACATTCAAGAAAGCTCATATCAGGAACTTTTTTTCCTGAGAAAAATTCTATAGTTTTGTAATTTGTAATAGCATCTTTTCCCCTAGAGGTATTGATACTCATTTTTTTTCTATTAAATTTACTTCTTCCAATCATAGAAGAAATTTGTCCAGAACTCGGCTTCATTCTTCCATAGACAAGAACCTCATAAACTCTTTTGATTGTATGTTCTGCAAACTGCTTTGATAAAAAAATATGAGCGTTATCATTTTTTGCAACCACTAACAGACCACTGGTTCCTTTATCAATTCTATGAACTATCCCTGGTCTTAATTCTCCACCGATAGTTGAAAGTTTATTTTTGCAATGAAACATAAGAGCATTTACTAAAGTATTATCAAAGTTCCCCGCACCTGGATGAACAACCATTTCAGGAGATTTGTTTACAATTAGCAGGTCGTCATCTTCATAACGAATATCCAGCTTAATATTTTTTGCTGAAATATTAACTTCCTTAGGTTCAGGGATTGAAACTTCTATTATGTCTGAGGATTTTATTTTAATCGAAGGTTGAGTTATTTGAATTTTATTAATTTTAACAAATCCTTCGTTAATAATATTTTTAATTCTTGTTCTGCTAATTTCAGGAATTAAATTAGCAAGCGCAGAATCTAGGCGTGTATTATTTTTTTCTTCTGTAATTTCAAATTTGTATTTGTTAATGGACATGATTAGCAATTTTGGTGGTCTTGCTAGGACTTGAACCTAGAACTCTAGTTTCGAAGACTAGGATGATATCCATTTCACTACAAGACCATGAGTGGAGTAGTACTATTTATTTTATAGATTTTAAATAAAGATTTTAATGTTTTAAAAAAGAGTTTTAAATTAGCGCCCTTGAACTATTTAATTCTTATTGAGGTTCCTTTAAGCCATTCTGACTTTTGATTTTTGTAATATTCTTTTTTCCAAATAGGCGCTCTAATTTTTATTTGTTCAATAAGATATCTAGACAATTTATAAGCTTCAGATCTGTGTTTGCAAGATACCGCAATTATTATAGAGGGTTTGCCTAAAGGAACATATCCTTTAGCATGCTCTATAAAAACTTTAGCTTTTTTTAATTTAAATTTCTTAATTCCTTCACTATAGATTTTTTTAAATATTTTTATTACTAGCCTATCGAAAGCGTCATAGGCAACCCCAGAGACATTTTTATTATTGTTATTTTTTCTAATATTTCCCACAAAAAAAATGCTAGCTCCTGCATCATAATTTTTTATAAATTTTTCAGCTCTTATTAAGTTAATTTTTTTTTTACTTTTTATGGAATCAATAATTGCGGCGTGAAACATTAGCCACCTCCAATCGGCGGAATAATTGAAATCATTTTATCTTTATTTAAGACATAGGTATCATTGACTATTTCATCACGTTCTGAACAAAAAGCAGATTTTTTAATAAGATCTTTATAAGCTTTATTACTTGAATATTTTTTTTCAATAATTTCAATTAATTTATTTCTTATATTTTTAACTTTTGCACCTTTAGCAAAATTAATTTGTAAAACTGGAGCATGAAAAATATCCTTACAATTACCAAATAATTTTATTTTGATTTTCATTTTTATAACAACTTAACTTAAGTCTTTTTAAAATAAATCCTGTAAAAATTCTGGCAAGCCATTAGGATTTATCCAGGTTCCTGTTTTTCCGCCCTGTTTAATTAATAAACGAATTCCATCAATTTTAAGATCAGGATTAACAATTTTGCACAAATCATAAATTGTAATTAATGCAGCATTCACCCCCATGATTGCTTCCATTTCAACGCCGGTTTTAGCAAATGCTGCAACAACGCAATAGGCCTCAAGTGAAAAGTCGTCAGCATTTTGAATAATTTTTGTTGAACTGTAGTCGACACTCAGTGGATGACAAAGAGGAATTATTTCACTAGTTTTTTTTACCCCAAGGAGCGATGCAACTTCTGCTAAAGAGATTGGATCTCCTTTTGGCATCTGTTTGTTTTGAATTAATTTAAAAGTTTTTTCACCAACATAAATTTTACCCATAGCTAAAGCTTTTCGGTGTGTATTTTGTTTTTGTGATACATCCACCATATGAAAATTATTGCTTGTAAAAATTTCCTTCGCCCAATCTTTTAAAATACTTGTGTCTATAATTTTAAGATTTTTCATTATCCTCCAATGGATGCTAAATGCGGAGTAATTCCGGTATTGCCCAATTCTAAATAATGAGATTCTTTTTTGAAATTTAATTGAGCATTAATCAAATCTTTAAGTTGAGGAATCTGCTCATCTTTTTGTAATAATGCTCTAAGAGATATTCCCGTATCTCCAAATAAGCATAATCTTAAGTCACCTTGTGCGGTAATTCTTAAACGATTACAGCTTTTACAAAAATCTTTTGAATAAGGAGCAATGATTCCAAATTTTCCATTAAAATCTTTACGAATGTAAGTTTTGGCTGGTCCAGAATCAAAACCTGCTGTCTGATGAATCCATTCATTCTTTAATAAATAATCTCTAAAAACATTAGCCGAGACATGATATTTTTTAAAATAATCTAAATTATCTCCTGTTTGCATTAGTTCAATGTAACGAAAGTCTACGTAGTTAGATTTTATAAATTCTTGCCAATTGTTAAAATCCTCTTCAGTATCATTTACTCCTTTAAGCAAAACTGCGTTAATTTTTATTTTTTTAAAATTATTTTGTTGTAAAATTTTAAGACCAGAAAGAATATCTTCCAGTTTATCCATTCCAGTTATAAATTTAAATTTTTCTCTATCAAGACTGTCGATACTAATATTAATCCCATCAATTTTTTGTTCCATCAAAGGTCTAGCAATTTGCTTTAAATTGTAACCATTAGTTGTCATTACTACTTTTTTAATTCCTGGAAGAGATTTTAAATTTTTAACAATATCTATAAAATCTTTTCGAACAGTAGGCTCGCCGCCTGTTAATCTAATTTTGCAAACACCAAGTTCTGATAAAGCTATTCCAATTCTTCTAATTTCCTCTAGTGTTAAAAAAGTTTTTTTATTCTCAGGCTTTTGGTAGCCATCAGGTAAACAGTAACCACATTTAAAATTACAAACGTCAGTTATTGAAATTCTAAAATAAGGAAAAGTTCTACCGAAGTTATCTTTTAAATGAACCATTAATTAGAGATTACAATCTATAATGGTAAGATAGTCAAAAGATTTTTTTTCAACTGAAAAGTGAAACATAGTATTATTAAAAGGCATATACTAATTCTTACAAACTTAGCTTTGAGTCACTTAATATGAAAAAAATTAAAAATCCTAATAGAAGATCTTTTTTAACAGGTTCAGCAGCTATTGCAGGTGTAGCCGCTATTTCATCTATTTCAAATTTTAATATTGCAAAAGCAGATCATACGAGCGCTACTCCAAAAGCGACTCCAGAATATATTAAATGGAAGAATCGAAATGCATTAATTATTCATTCTGAGGGAACAATTGAAACTCATCGGGATATGATCGGAAATGGAATTATTACTCCAATTGAAAATGTATACATTAGAAATAATGTTAATTCCTTAAATGATCAACAAATAGGAAGTAGACCAGATTGGAAATTAGAAGTTCAGGGAGTTCAGAAACCAACAACATTCACATTAGCTGAACTTCAAAAAATGCCTCTTAAGATTACACCTATGGTTCTTCAATGTTCGGGAAATGGTCGTAAATTTTTTGCTCATGGTCCAAGCGGAACCAAGTGGGATACAGGTAGCGCAGCTTGTGTTACTTTTTCTGGAGTTTCAGTTAAATATCTAGCAGAACTTTGTGGTGGACTTGTTACCGGGGCTAAATTTATTACAGGAACAGGCGCTGACGCACCAAAAGAAATTGATCCTAAAGAAGGCGCTGTTGAAAGATCTGTACCAATTTCAACTTATGAAGACTGTTTATTAGCTTGGGAAATTAATGGCGTTCCAATTCCAAATGCACATGGAGGTCCGCTTAGATTAGTTGTGCCTGGATACTATGGAATAAATAATATTAAACATATTAATAAATTAGTTTTTGCAGATAAAGAATCTGATTTTAAAATGATGTCGACTCGTTACCGAGTTTATAAAATTGGTGACAAGCCAACTGCTAACGATGGCACATGTTGGGAGATGAATGTAAAAAGCTGGATTACTTCACCCCTTACTTCAGCAAAAGCTGGTAAAGTTGTATTTACAGGCGTTGCATTTAGTAACGGCACTCCTTTAAAAGGAGTTGCCTTATCTTTTGATGAAGGAAAAACTTGGAAGAATGCAAAATTTGTAGGCCCTAATCTTGGAAAATTTGCTTGGAGACAATTTCAATTTGAAGCAAATTTAGACAAAGGCAACTATACAGTCGCATCTAGAGCATCTGATGAAAAGGGATCGCAACCTAAATTAAGATTTGAGAACAACGAAGGTTATTCTCATAATGGTTGGTTGGATCATAGTGTTAAAATTACAGTTGCATAAATTTTTAATTAAATTTAAGAAAATTTTTTTTAATTTTCTTTTAATATATTTTTCTTTGCAATTAACTGTAATGGCTGATCAAGATAAAATGATTTTAGGTCTTAAAATATTTAATGAAAAAGGAAACTGTGCAAGTTGTCATCAACTAACAAATGCAAAATCCAAAGGAAATATTGGACCAAGTTTAGATGACCTCAAGCCAACTCAGGCACAAGTAAAACAGGCGGTTACCAATGGCATTGGAATCATGCCAGCCTTCGGTAATGATAAAATATTAACCCCTCAAGAAATTGATGCAGTTTCTTTTTACGTAGAAAAAGCGACAAGTAATTAAAAGAATATTTTTAAGCCTAAACGAACAGCAACAATAAGAACTAGTAGCGATGTTAACAAAGCAAGAATGTGAGATTTTAATATTTTTATATTAAGAAAATTTCCAAGTTGTCCTCCTAATAATACAGCTAAAGGTAAATACAGATAGGGTTGTAGTTGTGAGATATTATTAAATTTTTGAATTTGTCCTAAAAAACCTGCAATAGAGTTTATTAAAATAAATAATGACGCAGCCATTACAATCTTATTTGGCTGAGCTGCTTTTAAGTTAAATAGTATAGGTGAGAGTATAATTCCTCCCCCGATACCCACAATTCCAGATACCAGACCAATAATAGCCCCAATCAAAACAGCAACAAAGAAGGGAATTTTTTTTATGATTTGATTTGTTAATTTATATTGTCTTGCCTGTATTAAAAGTAAAAGACTGCTTATTGTTAGACAAAAAAATAATAAAATTTGAAAAAAATCTTTTGTTATTTGAAACTTTCCACCAATATAAGCTAAAGGGATTGATCCTAAGAAATAAGGTGTTAAAAATTTTATATCTAAGTTTCCAGCTCTGATATAATTAAAACAATTCCCACTCGCGACAATAATATTACAAGCTAAAGCTATAATTGGAATTAGTAAATATTCTACATCATAAATTGTTAGTAATGCCAGATATGAAGTTCCTCCGGCAAAACCAACGCTTGCGTAAATAGCTGCAACTAAAAAAAAAATTATGGATAGCATATTTTTTAATCTACAGGTATTAATGATATATAATTATGAAAACTGATAGTACAAAAAAATTTATACCTGTTAACATTGCTGTCCTTACTATTTCTGATACCAGAAATGAATCCAACGATACCTCTGGCAATATATTAGTAAATAAAGTCAAAGAATTAGGTCATACTGTTGTTAGCAAAAAAATTTTAAAAGATGACAAAGAACAAATTAAAAAAACTATTCTTGCTTGGTGTGACGAGGCAGTAGATATAATTATAAGCACTGGAGGCACGGGTTTAACAGGTCGGGATATAACCATCGAAGCGTTAGATGAGATTAAAGATAAGGATATTCCTGGATTTGGTGAAATATTTAGAATGCTTAGTTACAAAACAATTGGCACGTCTACTATTCAATCACGAGCTCAAGGAATTATATGCAAAGGAAAATATATATTCGCTCTACCAGGGTCTTCTGGCGCAGTAACCGATGCTTGGGAGGGAATTTTAAAATTTCAATTAGATTCTCGCTTTCAGCCTTGTAACTTCATTAATATTATTCCTCGTCTTAAAGAGAAATAATCTTAAATTGTATTTGGGTAATTAGGAAAGAAACAATCAATCATATCTCCTTTTTTAAAACTCTGTTTTCCTGCTGGAAAAACAGCCCACATATTAGACTGAGTAAAAGGTTTAATTCTAAATGAGTCCTGTCCTTTTAGAGCCTCAAGTTGGAGCTTGCCTGAATTTGAAGAACTTAATTTTGCTTTAACAAAATGTGTCATATTTTTCCTTTTTGCATAAGTATTTTTTAAAATTGTTTTAATTGGCTTTTCAGTTTGTACGCCTAGAATATTAAGCAGATATGAATTTACAAAAAATCTATAGCAAGCGGCTGTTGAAATCGGATTGCCAGGTAGTCCAAAAAGTGCTTTTTCTTTCCCTTTAATCTTTGCAAATAAAACAGGTTTTCCAGGTTTTATTTCAACGCCTTTAAAATAATTTGAAAGTTTAAAAGTTTTAATAACGCTTGGAATAAAGTCAAATTTACCAGCTGAAATTGCTCCAGATGTTACAATTATATCTATATTAGATCTTAACATTTTTCTTATCTGCTTTTTAAAAATAAATGCATGATTATCTCTTAAAATTCCTCCATTAATAAAATTAAATAAAAAATTTTCATTTAATGAATTAATATAAGGACCATTTGAATTTCTAACCTTCCAAGCTGGAATATTTTCACTATCTGAGATTTCATTACCCGTTGAGAAAAATAATATGTTTGGTTTTTTTTTAACCTTAATTTTTTTAATTCCTAAGGTTTTTAAAGCTAAAATATGATTTGAGTTTATAATTGTTCCTTTTTTAATAATCAGATCATTTTTTTTATAATCAGAACCTGCAAATCTAACGTGTTGATGTTTATTAATTTTTTTATCAACAACAATATATTTTGGATTATCTTTATTTGGATAAAATATAATTTGCTCAATTGGAATAATCGTATCAAATGCTTTTGGGATAATTCCTCCTGTCATAATTTCAACAGATTCAAATTTTTTAATTTTTTTTGTTATAGGTTTTTTTCCTGCAATCATTGAACCTATTATTTTAAATTTTTGAGGTGAATTTTTATTTAAAAATTTAGTGTCTTTAGAATTAACTGCGAATCCATCAAAGGCCGCATTATTTGCTGCTGGATAATTATATTTTGAAAAAATATTTAGAGATACAACTCTGTTTTGAGCATTTTTAGTATGAATAATTTCATCTCCAATTTTAATATGTGCTTTTTTTAAAATCTTCTGAGAATGTATATAACTAATCATTATTTTTTATGAGTTCCTTTGCTTTTTCCAAATCTTCTTTAGTGTTAATATTAAAAAAGGGGTCGTTATTTTTAAATTCCATATTAATTGTTTTAACGCCAACCTTATTAGCCCAAATTTCTACTTTACGTTCTCCTTTATTAGTCACATCATCTTCTAATCTATCTAATAACTCTGTCGACCATAGCCCAAATATATTGTGTCTTTTATCATTGGATTTAATAAAAAAAAGTTTGCTTTTTTTATCATCAATATTTTTTATAAAATCACTTAGATATTTTTTCTTAAAAAATGGCGTGTCAGACGGAAAAGTAGAAATCCATTTATAGTCTCGGTTATTTTTCTTAATCCATCTCATGGCAGTCAAAACACCTCCTAATGGCCCTAAATCTTTTTTATAATCTTCAATTTTAGTAATTTTTTTTGAATTTAAAAATTTGATATCGTTATTTGAAATAATTAGAATTTCATTAAACTGATCTAGGATTTCTAACAAAATATAATCGATTAATATTTTGCCTCCTAATTGCACTTGAGATTTATCCTGACCAAATCTTTTTGATTGTCCGCCTGCTAGTACAACCCCTAAAATGCTGTTATAGTCCATAAATCTAAATATAAATCATTAAAATACCAATTAAAGATAAATAATGGATTTGAAAATTTTGGAAATTGCCTCCCATACTGAAAACAAAAAAGTACTTAGTAATCCCACACATTCATCTAAAAATAAAAATCCAATTTGCGGAGACGAAATGGAAATTAGTTTAATTGTGAACAAAGACATCATTGAAGATATGGCTTATCATTGTAAGTCTTGCGTATATTGCCAAGCTTCTGTGAGTTTGCTTTCAAGAACAATTAAACATAAAAATATTCAAGAATTTAAAGAATTTTTTAATGCTGCCGAAGGTATGTTTAAAGATAGTAAATTAAATATTAAAAATAATTGGAAAGAATTTTATGAAATTTTTGATAAAAAAAATATGGCCAGAAAAGAATGTTTACTTCTTCCATTAAGAACAGTCTTAAAAGCGCTTCAGTAGACAAATTTAATGAATTCTAAATATAAAGTTTTAAAATTTAAATCTAATAAGTTTGAAGAGATTGATGATTTGATTTCTATTGAAGAACCCTTAGAAATTTCAATAAAATTTAAAGAACAAGATAAATGGGTTAGCCATATCTTATCTATCACCATGAGAACGCCGGGCCACGATGAAGATTTAGTTCGAGGTTTTTT
>RGRP01000026.1 GCA_010021145.1 Candidatus Fonsibacter lacus | reverse complement strand
TTTTAAAAGCAATTGAATTTAAATTTTTATGGCTATTTACGATTGTTTTCAATTTTTTAATGAAGAAGAAATACTTGACATTAGGTTAAATATTTTATCGCCTTATGTTGATTATTTTATCATAACAGAGTCTATTTATGATCACCAAGGAAATATAAGAGAACTAGTTTTTGATAAAAAAAAGTTTCAAAAGTTTAGTCATAAAATTAATTATATTATTGTTAAAGATATATTACAAAGTGAGATTAAAAAACATCAAGGTGGCCATTCTTTAATTGAGCAGCACCAAAGAAATGCAATAATGAAAGGATTAGAAAAAAGTAACAATGAAGATCTTGTAATTATTTCTGATGTTGATGAAATACCAGATCTTAGGAAGTTAAATTTATATAATAATAAAAATTATGCTGTTTTTTCTCAAAGAATGTTTAATTTTAAATTAAATTTAAGTAATATTTAATCCTTAAAATTAAATATATTTAACTTCAATAATTTCATAATTTTTTTCTCCAGCTGGAGTTTTAACAGAGACAAAATCACCTTTGTGCTTTGAAACTAGTTCTAATGCAATTGGAGATTTATAAAATAATAAACCTTCCTTGGCATTTGCTTCATCTTTGCCAACAATTTTATATTTTTTTTTTTGATTATTTTCTATGTCTAATAAAATAATTGTTGATCCAAAAATTACTTTGTTGTCACTTTTAATTTTTGTGACATCTACAACATTAGCAGTTGCTATTGTTGTTTCAATCTCTTGGATTCTTCTTTCATTATGGCCTTGCTCTTCTTTTGCAGCATGATATTCAGCATTTTCTTTTAGATCACCATGCGCTCTTGCCTCAGCTATTGCACTCACAATCTTTGGTCTAGTGACAGAGATTCTCTCTTGTAATTCTATTTTAATTTTTTCTAACCCTTGAGGAGTAATTGGTTCTTTTTCCATTTAGATTTTTACCATTTTGCAAGTGGTGGTAGCGACATAAAAATAGCTTCAATATTTCCATTAGTATTTAAACCAAATTTAGTACCTCGATCATATAATAAATTAAACTCAACATATCTTCCTCTTTTGATTAATTGTTTCTCTTTATCTTTATCATTCCACTTTAAGAACATTTTTTTTTGTATGATTTTAGAAGATACTTTTGAAAAAGTAATTCCGACATCTCTTGTGTAATTAAAATCTTTATTCCAGTCGTTAGAATTGAGATAATCATAAAATATCCCCCCATCGCCTCTAGGTTCTTGTCTGTGAGGTAAATAAAAATATTGGTCACAATTTTTTTTATGCTGTGAGTAATAATTTCTATTATGAAGATTACACATTTTTTTTATTTCTTTATGAAAATATTTTTTTTGATTTACGTCTTTTACACATGGGGTCATATCCATTCCTCCACCAAACCAAGATTTTGAGGTAACAATAAATCTGGTGTTAAAATGGAATGCCGGAACTTTGGGATTTTTCATATGTGCCACAACAGAGATTCCAGAGGCCCAAAAATTAGGGTTATTTACTGCCCCTGGAATTTTTTTTCTAAATTCTTTATTAAATTTTCCAGAGATTGTCGAAATGTTAACTCCGACTTTTTCAAAAACTGAGCCATTCTCAATTAATGCAAATGTTCCTCCGCCTTTAGAACTTCCGCCAGCATTCCATTTTTTTTTTTTAAATAAAATCTTCTTTTTAGACATAATATGTTCGATTTTTTCAAACTCACTACAAATGGAATTTCTTAAACTTTCAAACCAATTTTCAGCAATAATCTTTTTTTCTTCTAAATTTGAATTCATTATTAAATATTAAAATAATTATTTTGCCTAAGTGCCTCAGATAATACAATAGAAATAGAAGTTACAACATTTAAAGATCTGGTACTTTTAGAGATGGGGATTTTTAATCTTGCATTGACTATTTTGTGCACGGAGTCTGGTGCACCAGCACTTTCTCTTCCAAATAATATTGTGTCATCTTTTTTGAAATTAAAATTATAATAATTTTTTTTTGATTTAGTTGTTAACAAAATTATTCTTTTATTTTTTTTATTTTTAATAAAATCATCAAATGATTGATATCTTATAATTTTACAATTTTTATAATAATCCATGTAGATGCTTTTGAGTCTTTTTTCATCAAATTGAAACCCACAAGGTTCAATAATTTCTAAAGTTGTATTTAAACATGCGCACAATCTTATGGTTGCAGCGGTATTTTGAGGAATATCGGGCTGAAATAATGCAATATTAATCATATAAGAAATTTATTATTTATGCGTCATTCTGGCTATGGAAAAGAAAATAGTTTAGAAATAATTAAATTAAATATTTATGTCAGAAAATAATAATAACTCAGATAAGAAAAATAGAAGAGATTTTTTAACTGTTGCAACAACAGCTGTTGGTGCAGTAGGGGTTGGAGCTGCAGTTTGGCCAGTTATAAACCAAATGAATCCAGATTCTTCTGTAAAAGCTCTGGCATCTATTGAAGTTGATTTATCAAAAATTAAAGAGGGACAAGAAATAACAGTGTTATGGAGAGGAAAGCCTGTCTTTATTAAAAGAAGAACTAAAGATGAAATTACTAGCGCTGAAAAAGTTGATCTTAAAGAATTAAAAGATCCTCAGCCTGACAATAAAAGAGTAAAAAAATCTGAGTGGCTAGTTTTGATTGGGGTTTGCACTCATTTAGGTTGCGTTCCAATTAGTGGAAAAGGTGATTATGGCGGATGGTTTTGTCCTTGTCACGGTTCTCACTATGATAGTTCAGGAAGAATTAGAAAAGGTCCTGCTCCAACTAATTTGGAAGTACCAACTTATGAATTTGTTGGCGATAATAAAATTAAATTAGGATAAAAATTATTATGAGTAGCAAAGATTCTAATCCTAATCAAAACGATATCAAACCTGTTCACACAAATAAAGTAGGGGGATCTCCATTCAAAGGAGTTGTTGGTTGGATAGATAATCGTCTCCCAATTATCAGAATGTTTAAATACGAATATTTAGATTTTCAGGTTCCCAAAAATTTAAGTTATCTCTGGAGCTTAGGCGGAATATTAATGATATGCCTAATATTTTTAATTGTTACAGGCTTAGTTCTTGGAATGCATTACAAGCCATCTTCGTCAGAAGCTTTCGTGTCCGTTGAAAAAATTATGCGAGATGTAAATTATGGATGGCTTCTTAGATACGCTCACATGAATTTTGCCTCTTTCTTTTTCATAGCAGTATATATTCATATTTTCAGAGGACTTTATTATGGTTCTTATAAAGAACCTCGACAATTAATGTGGCTAATTGGAATTATTATTTTTTTTATGATGATGGCTACTGCTTTTCTAGGTTACACTTTGCCATGGGGGCAAATGAGTTATTGGGGAGCAACAGTTATTACAAATTTATTTTCAGCTGTACCGTTAGTAGGTAAAGCAATAGTTACATGGTTATGGGGAGATTACGCAGTTGGAGATTCTACTTTAAATCGATTTTATGTTTTACATTGGCTTTTGGCTTTTGGAATATTAGGGGTAGTAATTTTTCACGTAATAGCGCTACATATTGTTGGCTCAAATAATCCTTCTGGTATCGAACCGGCAGATACTAGAGATACAGTTAGTTTTGCGCCTTTTACGACCAGCAAAGACCTATTTGCGATGTTAATTTTTTTATTAGCCTTTGTTTTAATTACTATGTACGCGCCAAACTATCTCGGACATCCAGATAATTACATTCCTGCGGATCCGTTGGTAACCCCCGCACATATTGTTCCAGAATGGTATTTTTTACCGTTCTATGCAATTTTAAGAAGTATTCCTGATAAACTTTTAGGAGTTATTGCAATGGTAAGCAGTATTGCAGTTTTAGGTTTATTACCTTGGTTAGATTTATCTAAAGTTCGATCTTCAGTTTTTAGACCGATATGGAAGCAGTTTGTTTTTTTATTTGTTCTTGATTTTTTTATATTAATGTACGTAGGAGGAATGCCAGCAGAAGGTATCTATGTTTTAATTGCAAGAGTAGGAACTATTTATTGGTTTTTATTCTTTTTAGTTATAGCTCCTCTAGTTTCATTAACAGAGAAAACTTTACCTATGCCAAATAGCATTCATGAGTATGAGGATTGGAAAAAAAAAGGAAGAATTAAAACATTTAAAATTTTTTAGATAAAATATGAGTTATTTATTAAAATTTTCATTATTTTTATTCTTTTTAATATTTAATATTTCAAATTCTTTTTCTGCAGAAAAACAAGAGAAGCTTTTAAAGCAATCTTGGTCTTTTGATGGTTTTTTTGGCAAATTTGACAGAGCATCTCTTCAAAGAGGCTATCAGGTTTACACAGAAGTTTGTTCATCTTGTCATTCAATGAATCTTTTAAGTTATAGGAATTTATCAGAAGTAGGCGGACCAAGTTTTTCAGAGGAAGAAGTTAAAGCCATAGCGTCAAAAGTTGAAGTTTTAGATGGTCCTAATGATAAAGGAGAAATGTTTAGAAGACCTGGAAAACCATCTGATAAATTTGCAAGTCCATTTCCTAATGAAAAAGCAGCAAGAGCTGCAAATGGTGGAGCATATCCTCCCGATATGTCAGTTTTAGTGAAAGCTAGAGCCGGAGGTCCAGATTATATTTATTCGATTTTAATGGGTTATGACGACAAACCTCCAAAAGGTTTAAAACTGGAGGATGGCGTATATTACAATAAATATATGGCAGGCAATAAAATTAAAATGGCACAACCATTAAATAAAGATTCTGTAAATTATTCAGATGGAACCGTAGCAACACAAGAGCAACTTGCAAAAGATGTGGTGACTTTTTTAACTTGGGCATCAGAACCTCATTTAGAGGCTAGAAAAAGAATAGGGTTTAAGACTGTAGTTTATTTATTAATTCTGACTGTGTTAGTTTATATAGTTAAGAAAAAGATTTGGTTACGTGTTGAACCTAAAGTGTAAAACATCTCCATCAGCTACTTCATAATCTTTTCCTTCGATCTTTAATTTTCCATTATCTCTAGCTCCCACTTCTCCTGCATGCAGAATATAATCTACGTAAGATATAACTTCTGCTTTGATGAATCCTTTTTTAAAATCAGAGTGAATAACTTCTGCTGCATCTGGAGCTTTACAGTTTTTTTCAATAGTCCATGCATGTGTTTCTTTAGGACCTACTGTAAAATAAGTACTTAAGTTTAAAATTTTATATCCAGCTTTTATTATTTGATCTAATCCTGATTCTTTTATTCCAATTTCTTTCATAAATTCACTAGCATCAGAATCTTGAAGTTCAGTAATTTGTTGTTCAATTTCAGCAGAAACAATTACCACTGTATCATTTTTAAACTTCTCTTTTATTTTATCAGAATAATTATTACCTGAGCTGACACTATTTTCATCTACATTGCAGACTAAGATTCTGGGTTTAGTTGATAAAATACCTAAATTTTTAATTAATTTTTTATCAAATTTTTCCTCTAACTTCTCTGGACGGACTCCATTTTTTAGAGATTCATAAACATATTCTAAAATTTCAAAAGCATCTTTATTTGATTCATTATTTTTATTCTTTTTTTGAGACAATCTTTTTTCAACAGACTCTAAATCAGAAATCATCATTTCAGTTTCTACGGTCTCTAAGTCTCTTATAGGATCTACTGTTTTATTGACATTTTGTATTTCACTTGAGTCAAAACATCTCAACATATGTATTACAGCGTCAACTTCTCTAATATTTGCAAGAAATTTATTGCCCAAACCTTCACCCTTTGATGCTCCTGCTACCAATCCTGCAATATCTACAAAGGTTATATATGTTGGAATAATTTTTTCTGATTTTGCAATATTTGAAAGTTTTTCTAATCTTTCATCAGGAACTGTAACAACTCCGATATTTGGTTCTATTGTACAAAAAGGAAAGTTGGCCGCTTGAGCATTCTTAGATTTTGTAAGAGCATTAAATAACGTTGATTTACCAACGTTAGGCAAACCTACTATTCCACATTTAAAACTCATATAGACTTATTGATTACTTTTAGAAGTAAAATCGTCTAGTTTTTTTTCTATAAGAAGATTTATATTTTTAAATATTTTCTTAATAACCTGATCTATTATTATTTTTTCTTCTTCAGTGAAATCATTCAAAACATGTTTATCTACTAATTCTTTGTCACCAGGGTGTCCTATACCAATTCTAATTCTATTATAATCAGTGCCTATAGAGTCGTCTATTGACTTAATACCATTATGACCACCACTAGATCCGCCAATTTTAGTTTTGATCTTTCCAATTTCGATATCCATGTCATCATGAAATACAAAAATATTGTTAGTTTTAATTCTATGGTAATCAGTTATTTCTCTAATGCACATTCCAGAATTATTCATAAAAGTTAACGGCTTTACGACTATAACTTTATTATTTTGAACTTGCCCGTTAGTTAAAAGACCTTTGAATTTCGGTTTTTGTTTTGAAAGCCCAAAATTTTTATTTAATGCATCTATAAGTTTGAATCCTACGTTATGACGATTATTCGCATGTTTTGGATCTGGATTTCCTAACCCCGCAAATAATAACATTTAAATGTTATTTCTTTTTATCTGCAGGTGCAGCAGCGGTAGCAGGTTTTTTTGCAGCTTCAGGAGATTTAGCTGCTTCACCTGGTTTAGCTTTTCCATCAGCTGGCTTAGCGTCACCCGCGGCAGTAGCTCCGCCTTCAGCTGGAGCAGCAGCATCACCAGCAGCAGCATCACCAGCAGCAGCAGCAGCTGGCTCAGGTTCTTTAACAACCGTAGGAGCAGCAATGGTTGCTATAGTAAAGTCTCGATCACTAATTACAGGCTTTGCGCCCTCAGGTAATTTTACTGAAGATATGTGAATACTTTCGTTCATTTCTTTATTGGCTAAATCAACTACTATTTCAGCAGGAATATTTTCTGCAGCACATCTTAATTCTATTTTTCTTCTTACAATGTTTAGAACTCCGCCCATTTTTAATCCTGGACAATTATCATTGTTAATGAATCTTACTGGAATATTAACAGTTACTTTTGTTCCAGGCTTAATCTTTTGAAAATCTATGTGTATCGGCTCATTATTTAAAGGATGAAAATTGATATCTTTAGTTAGAACTTTATGTTTTGACCCTCCTATACTCATTTCAATAACAGAGCTCATAAAGTTAGATGACTCTAACATTTTTTTAATTGATATTTTTTTTACTGATAGAGGTAAGTTTTGTTCTTTATCACCATATAAAATACCTGGTAGAAAACCCTCTAATCTTAATTTTTTAAGGTCTCCTTTTGAATTGATTTTTCTTTCTGAGGCTTCAAGCTTTAAATTTTCCATATAATCAAGATCGCTTGTTTTATATTAACTTCAAAAAAAAAACAAGTTATTGTTATTTATTTGAATAGGCTAGAAACTGAAGTTGATTGAGATATTCGTTTAATAGCTTCAGCGATTAGAGGAGCAATACTAACTACCTCTATTTTAGAAACTCCTTTAATTTTTTTTGTATTATCAATTGTGTCAGTGATAACGATCTTTTTCATCTTAGATTTTTTAATTTTATCAATAGATGAACCCGTAAGAACACCATGAACAACGTAACAATAAACTTCCTTTGCTCCTTTATCTATTAAAGCATCAGCTGCGTTGCAGATTGTCCCGCCACTATCAATTAAGTCATCAATAATAATACAAGATTTATTTTTAACTTCCCCAATAACATTCATGACTTCAGATTGTCCTGGACGTTCTCTTCTTTTATCAATGATTGCTAAACCAGCATTCAGTCTTTTACCAATTGCTCTTGCTCTTTCTACTCCTCCAACATCAGGAGCTACACAAACAATATTTTTCATTCCAATATTTTTTAATATGTGTTTTAAAAGAACTGGTGCTGCATATAAGTTATCAACAGGAATATCAAAAAAACCCTGAATTTGATTTGCATGAAGGTCCATCGTTAAAACTCTATTTGCTCCAGCATTAGTAATTAAGTTTGCAACTAATTTTGCGCTGATAGGAGACCTTGGTACAACTTTTCTATCTTGTCTTGCGTACCCGAAATAAGGAATGACGGCAGTTATATTTTTTGCTGAAGATCGTCTTAAAGAATCTATGCATATTAGCAATTCCATAATGTTATCGTTAGCTGGATAAGAGGTCGATTGTATTAAATAGACATCGTTACCTCTCATATTCTCTTTAATCTCAACATAGACTTCTGAGTCAGCGAATCTTACAATTTCTCTTTGTGTTGGTTTTGTTTTTAAATATTTACAGATTTGATCGCTTAGGGAAATACTGCTTGTTCCAGATACAATCTTCATGAGATCTTTTTATATAATTTTATAATTGTTTAATCAATTAATATCTATAAATCACAGAGATACATCTTCCATAATCCGTTTCGTTTTTATGAATAGACCTTCTATAGCTAAAAAAATTTTTATAATCGCTATAAGTATCCCTATTAATATGATCAATGTTTTTTTGTGGGACTCCAAGTCTTAAAAATTTGTTATTTACGAATAATCTCAAATTAAAGTAAATTTTTTTATTATTATTTCTAAAATATTTTTTATAATCATAATTCTTAATTCTAATCTTTTTTATAAAATCTTCTTTTACTTCATAACTTTTCTGTGCAATACAAGGTCCAATTGCCACAATTAAATTTGATATTTTTGATCTCTTTTCTTTAAATTTTTTAATTAGATTTTCTATAATTCCAGAATTTGCACCTTTCCATCCAGAATGAATAGCTGCTATTGTTTTATTTTTTTTATCAGCAACTAATATTGGTACGCAGTCAGCGGTTAAAATACCAAAAGAAAATTTTGGATATGAAGTAATAATTCCATCAGCTTTGTATCTTTTTTTTACTAGAAAATTATCAAAATTGATTATTTTATTACTATGATATTGTTTGAGTATAATAAGCCTATTTAAGTTACAGCCAGTTTTTTTTGCAATAATTTTAATATTATTTTTAATATCTTTTTTTTTATCATTAGATCCTAATCCGCAATTTAAGCTTTTATAAATTCCTCTAGATAGACCATTTTTTCTGGAAAAAAAAAAACTTTTTAAACCAGTTATTTTGTTAATTTTTTTTGAATAAAAAATCATTAAATAAACCCAAGTTTAAATTTACAATCTTTTTTGCA
>RGRP01000025.1 GCA_010021145.1 Candidatus Fonsibacter lacus | reverse complement strand
AATTTGACAATTATAGCAGATTCTTTATTAGATTAATTTAAACTACTAATTATCGTGAAATTAAATAAGAAATTTGAACCTTATATTTTTACTATCATTATGGCTTTTGGCATGAGTTTAATGATGTCATTTATAATCTCATTAATGAATATAGGATTTGTAGATCATTTTTTTTTAATTTGGATTAAAGCTTGGATACCCGCTTTTTTTATAGCACTTATTCCTGCATACTTTATGGGAAAATTAGCAAGATTTATTCTAAGTAGAATTATTGAAAGGTAATTAAATTTTAAATTGAGATCCTAAGTAAAGTTGTCTTGCTTTTTTATTTTCAACAATTTCTTGTGGGGATCCTTCAGCAATTAATTCTCCATTGTTAATAATGTAAGCTCTATCGACAATATCGAGAGTCTCTTTAACATTATGATCGGTAATAAAAATGCTAATTCCTTTGTCTTTTAAGTGTCTAAGCATTTCTTTAAGTTCGATGATTGCAATAGGGTCTAAAGCTGCAAAGGGTTCATCTAATAATAATACTTTAGGAGATGTTGTTAAACATCTTGCGATTTCAACTCTTCTTGCTTCTCCGCCAGATAGGCTAAGTGCTGAAGCAGTTCGAAGATGAGCAATTTTAAATTCATTTAATAAATGTTCAACCAACTCGTCCTCTTTTTCTTGGTCTTTGATTGCAACTTCAGCAACCGCTCTAATATTCTCTTCAACTGTTAATCCTCTAAAGATGGATCTTGATTGCGGAAGGTAACTAATACCCTCTTTTGCACGCATATGAATTGGAAGTTCATTAATTACTTTATTGTTAAAGATAACTTTACCTTGAGTTGGATTTAAAATTCCAAGAACTATAGAAAACATGGTTGTTTTACCCGCGCCATTTGGACCAAGCAAAGCAACAATTTCTTGTGGATTTACAGTCACACTTACATCTTTAAGAATTACTCTTTTTTTAATTATTTTTGTTAAATGATTAATCTCAAGAGTTGATGGCTCTCTATTATAATAATAGTCATCCGAAATAAGTTTAAAAACATTATTATTTAATTTTTTATTAATTTTTTTAACAACAGTAGGTTCAGTAATTTTTTCCTCTACTAACTTTTTTATTTGTGTTTGATTTTCTAGAATTTCACTTTCATCTTTTACAAGATTATTTTTAGATAGAATAAGTGGTTTTTCATCTTGAATTTCTTTTTTGGCTTCACTAATTTCCTCTAAAGTATCTGAAATATTAGAGTCAGCAACAGCAGCAAATCTTTTAATTACTTTTTTATTAGATATGACTGTAAATTTTTGATCCTTATCTTTCATTGCTTAATGTTCCTGTAACTTGTTTACCTTTTTCTTCCATCACTACTTCAACAGTTTTTTTAAAGGTATCAATTATTACCTTATCTGCTTTAATTTGACTAGTACGTCGCTTTTTAGTTTTCGAGTCTGTTTCGACAAAATCTGCAACTACATTACCACTTACAAATATATTATTTGATTTTACAAGGTACTCAGCACGGTTTGCAGTTACCACTCCATCTTTCTGAGTTATTTTAACATTTTGTTCGTACAAAATATCATTTGTTGTTTTGTTAAACAAACCTGTTTTGCTAATAATTTTTATAATACTTCCATCTTTTAATAAAAAGTCACTATCAACTTCTTTTAAACTTATTAGATCTTGATTGTCTTTATCGATAGTCGCAAGTTTTGCTCTAACGTTATATTGTTTTCCGCTTGCATCTACACCGATATAGCTAATATTTTCAAACACATTACTTTCGGCGCCTTCTGTGGGTTTAATATTTTTGGATGTTAATTTTAATCTAAAAGTGTTGATAGTTGGATAAACGAAGTAAACAATAAAGATTACTAAAAGACCAATACCTATAATTTTAAGTTGTTTTTTTCTGATCTCGTTGAGTTTCATTAAACTCCAAAACTAATAAGAGAATGTATGTGAATTAGTCCGTAATTATTATTTTTACCCTTAACAATAAGAGAGGTAATTTTTTTCTTATTCATTATATCAAGAGCAGATCCTGCAAGCGTATTTTCAGAAATCATTTTTGGTTGTTTAGTCATTACCTCTTTTGCAGTTTTTTCTAAAAAATTCTTCTTGTGAATGGAACGTCTTATATCTCCATCCGTTATAATTCCTGTAACTTTTTTAGATTTATTTACAACAAGCACACAGCCATAAGTTTTTTTGGTTATTTGAATAACTGCATTTTTTACAGACGCCTTTTCATTGATAAAAGGAACTTCAGATCTTTTAATCATAATATCTTTGACACGTGTAAGTTGTTTTCCCAAAGCACCGGATGGATGATAAACGGCAAATTTTTCTTTGCTAAATTTATTTAACTTCATCAGCGTGATTGCAACGCTATCGCCCCAAGCGAGCAACATTGAAGTAGAGCTTGTTGGAACAATGTCAAGACCAGCCTCTTTTACTTTTGGAAGAACAATTTTGATTGTGCTTGCATTTATTAAAGTTGAATTTTCTTTTGAAGCAACGCCAATAATAGGCATTTTAAATTTATGTGCATAATTTAAGATACTTTTTAATTCATCAGTATTTCCAGAATAAGACATAATTAAAAAGCAATCTTGCTTTGGATTGCAGGCACCAAGATCTCCATGAGCGGCCTCAGATGGATGTAGGTAGACAGATGGAACTCCTACAGAACTTAATGTTGCAGAAATTTTTCTAATAATATGGCCTGACTTTCCCATGCCAACACATATTATTTTACCTTTGCATTTCTGAATTAGGTCAATAGCTTTAGTAAAATTAGCATTATAAGATTTAGATAATTTTTTTAATGCATTGATTTCCTGAAAAATTACTTCTTTTGCAAATTTTATTTTTTGATTTTGTATCATCTAATGTGCAAAAATATCTTGATTGTTCCAACCAGCAAGATCTAATGTTACTCGATGTTTTAAAAAATTAAAACAATGTTCAGCTAGTTCCATTCGTTTTTCTCTAATTAAAATTTTATCTAGTTCCACTTTAATTTTATGCAAATATAAAACATCCGATGCTGCGTAATTTACTTGTTGTTCGGTTAAAGTTTCTGCACCCCAATCTGAACTTTGCATTTGCTTTGATAGTTCAATATTTAAAAGTTCTTTACATAAATCTTTAAGACCATGTTTATCTGTATAAGTTCTGCCAATTTTTGATGCAATCTTTGTGCAGTACACATTGTTTATTTCTGCTTTTAAATAATAGTTTAAAACTGCAAGATCAAACCTTGCAAATTGAAAAATTTTTTTAATGTTATTGTCTTCTAGAATTTTTTTTAAATTATCAGCTTTAAATGTTTTTCTATTAATTTGAATTAAATGAACTTCTTCATTGCCAGAAGACATTTGAACAAGACAAAGGGGATCCCTTTTATAATCAAGACCCATTGTTTCGGTATCAATTGCAATAATTTTTCCAAGACTTAAATTATTGGGCAGATCATTTTTATGGATTTTGACTTTCATACTATTGTTAAATAAAAGGTATTATCTTTAATTATTATGATTAAACAATGGCAGAAAAAAAGACAATAACAGTATTCGGTGGAACAGGATTTATAGGTCGAAATCTTATAGGCAAACTTGCAAAAAAAGGTTTTAAAATAGTCGTTCCAACACGAAATCCTTACCTTCATGGTTATCTAAAACCAATGGGAGAACCAGGACAAATTGAAGTTTTAAAGTTTAATCCATTTGATTTCTCAAATCTTAATGAATTTATAAAGAGTTCAGAGATTGTGATTAATTGCATAGGAGTTTTATATGAGAAAAAAAATCAAAAATTTGATCATGTGCATCATTTATTTCCAAAATTTTTATCAAGTATTTTAGATAAAGGAGTTACTAAAAAATTTATTCATATTTCAGCATTAGGTGCAAATAAAAATTCTAATTCTTTATACATCAAATCAAAATTTCAAGGGGAAGAAGCCGTTATGCATAACTTCAAAAATTCAATTATTGTTCGCCCTAGTATTGTATTTGGTACAAATGATAGTTTTTTTAATTTATTTAATAAATTAATAAATATTTTACCTATTATCCCTCTTGCAGGGTCTAAGACAAAATTTCAACCATGTTATGTTGGAGATGTCACTGATGCTATTATTAAAATTATAGAACAAGTTAACCTTAATTCTATTTATGAGTTAGGAGGTCCTAAGATTTATACTTTTAAAGAATTAATTGAAACATTGCTTGTGTCATTAAAAAAGAAAAGATTGATAGTGGAACTTCCAGACTTTGTATCAAGAGTGCAGGCAAAAGTAATGCAATTATTCCCTAATCCTTTACTAACAGAAGATCAGTTAGAAATATTAAAGTCAGATAATGTTTGTTCAAATCAATATCCAGGTTTTAAAGAGCTTGGTATATCAACCAGGACTGTTGAGATAATATTACCTAATTATATTTTTAGTCAGGTTATTCGTTAAAGAAATAATAGTATAAATACACCAAGAATTATTCTGTAATAAATGAAAATATTTAAGTTAAATTTAGATATAAAAGATAAAAAAAATTTTATTGTAAGATAAGAAGAAAGAAAAGAAGTAATAAAAGCAACTATTGCAATATAATTTAAATCTGAATTGTTTGTTTTAATTAAATCTAGCACTCCAAGAAAACATGCCCCAGCCGTTGTTGGTATTGATAAAAAAAAAGAAAATTTTGCAGCTTCAAATCTTGAATATCCTAAAAAACGTCCAGCAGTTAAAGTAATACCCGATCTACTTACGCCAGGAATAAGAGAAATTATTTGAAACAAACCAATTACTAAAGAATTTTTTAAATTAAGATCTTTATATAGAGTTTTTGAATGATTTATTTTGTCACTAATAAATAAAATAATTCCAAAAATAATTAAAGTAAGCGCAATTATTTTAATTGAAAAATATTCATAATTTATCAGACGAAATTTGTGAACAAAATATCCAACAATAATTACAGGGATGGTTGCTGTAATGATATTAAAAATCATCTTTATTTTTTTTAGTAATCCCAAAAGCTCTGAAAAAAAATAAGTTATGATCGCAAGTAAAGAGCCTAAATGAAAAACAAGATTTAAAATTTCATTATGATTATGATAATCAAGTAATTGCTCCGTCATAATAAGATGAGCATTTGATGAGATAGGTAAAAATTCAGCAATACCCTGAACAATTCCAAGAATTATTATTTTAATTAACTCATCCATAATTAAAGCTTTAGTCTAGGCAGATAACTTTATAAATTTAATTATTAGTTAAATATTGTTTACAATTTTTAATTGTAATATGAATAAAAAGCCTGAATTTTACTAATTAATTAGTAAATAATTAAAAATGATTCATTATTACTGTCCTAATTTATCTTTTAAAAATATAGCTTTTGTGTGAATAATGTAAAAAAACACTAAATTTTAAAGATTTTTACTAATGTCAGAAAAAATGCTGAAATTTGTTAATACAAAAGGACAAACTCCTGAAAAATTAAGTCCATCTGAAAGAATTAAAAACTTTTCTGAAATTTATAAAAATTATATTGCTCCAAAAGCAGAGGAACAATCTAGTAGATGTTCACAGTGCGGAGTTCCTTATTGTCAAATTCACTGTCCACTTTCAAATAATATTCCTGATTGGCTAAAGTTAACAGCCGAAGGTAGATTAGAAGAAGCTTATGAAATTTCTTCAGCAACTAATAATATGCCAGAGGTTTGTGGGAGAATATGTCCCCAAGACAGACTTTGTGAAGGAAACTGCGTAATTGAAAGAGCAGGACACGGCACAGTCACTATTGGTTCTATAGAAAAATTTATTACTGACACTGCTTTTGAAGAAGGTTGGGTAAAACCAATTAAAATTAAAAAAAATTTAGGACAAAGTGTTGGCATCATAGGGGCAGGACCTGCAGGTCTTGCAGCTGCGGAGCAACTTAGAAAAATTGGATATGAAATTACGGTTTATGATAAATACGACAGACCAGGCGGATTATTAATTTATGGAATTCCAAACTTTAAATTAGAAAAAAATATTGTTGAAAGAAGAACAAAACTTTTAAAAGACGGTGGAATTAAATTTGAATTAAATTTTGTAGTTGGAAAAGATGCACGATACAGCAATGGATTGTGTTAGAACTTCAATAAGACAAAATGCTAAATCAGTAAAGTGTTTATACAGAAGAGACAAAAAAAATATGCCAGGTTCAGCAAGAGAGGTTGCTAATGCTGAAGAAGAAGGAGTAGATTTTCAATGGCTTACAAATCCAAAAGAATTTATTGGAAAAAATGGAAAAGTTGCAGAAGTTATTCTTAATAAAATGAAATTAGGTGAAGCGGATGCAACTGGAAGACAAACACCAGAAATTATTCAAGGCTCAGAAATTAAAATTAAAGCTGATATGGTAATTAAAGCTTTAGGATTTGATCCTGAAGATATTCCAACATTATTTTCAGAGCCAAAACTTGATGTATCCAAATGGGGAACTATCAAAATAGATCTTAAAACAATGCAAACAAATTTGGACGGAGTTTTTGCAGCTGGAGATATTGTAAGAGGAGCATCATTAGTTGTTTGGGCTATTAAAGACGGAAGAGATGCTGCAGAAGCAATGGATATTTATTTAAAAAATAAGATTTGTAAGTCATCAAAGAAAAAAAGAATGGTTGCTTAATTTATTTATGAGAATTTTAGATCGAAATTTAAAAAAATTAACCGAAGCGGGGATTTATAATAAAGGGGACGAGCATGACTCTTGCGGCGTTGGTTTTGTTGCATCAATTGACGGAAAACCAAGAAGAGAAGTGGTTGAAAATGGAATTGAAGCGCTCAAAGCTGTTTGGCATAGAGGCGCAGTAGATAAGGATGGAAAAACAGGGGATGGAGCTGGAATTCATATTGAATTATCAAAAGATTTTTTTGAAGAACAAATAAAAATTACAGGACATCACACTCATAAAAACGATCAATTATGTGTGGGTATGATTTTTTTACCTAGAAATGATTATGGAGCACAAGAAGCTTGTAGAACTATCGTTGAGCATGAATTGCTATCTAATAATTTTTATATATTTGGCTGGAGACACGTTCCAGTAAAAGCAAAAGTTCTTGGAATTAAGGCAAACGACACAAGACCTGAAATTGAGCAAATATTATTTTCTCCAATAGTAAAAACAGGATCAGAAGAATTAGAAAAAAATATTTATATCGTAAGAAAAAAAATTGAAAAAAAGATTACACAATCACAGTTAAAAGATTTTTATATTTCATCAATTAGTTCAAGATCGATAATTTATAAAGGAATGTTTTTAGCTGAGCACTTATCAGATTTTTATCCAGATTTACTAGATAAAAGATTTGTTTCTAGATTTTCAATTTTTCATCAAAGATATTCAACGAATACTTTTCCAAGCTGGGAACTTGCTCAACCTTTTAGAATCTTAGCGCATAATGGTGAGATAAATACTTTAAAAGGAAATGTGAATTGGATGAAGACTCATGAGCAAGGACTTGAATCTGATTTGTATCCAAACATTGAAGATCTAAAACCAATTTTAAAATCTGGAAGTTCTGACACAGCTTGTCTCGATTCCGTCTTTGAATTGCTAACAAGGTCAGGAAGATTGCTACCGCTTGTTAAAATGATGTTGATGCCAGAAGCATGGTCTAAGAGAAGCAAAATTATTCCCCAAGCTTATCGAGATATGTATAATTATTTAAACTCAGTCATTGAACCTTGGGATGGTCCAGCAGCAATTGCTGCAACTGATGGTAATTGGATTTTGGCTGCAACAGATAGAAATGGTTTAAGACCATTAAGATATACAATTACAAAAGATAAAATTTTATTTGCAGGATCAGAAACTGGAATGGTTCCAGTTCAAGAGGAGAATATTATTTATAGAGGCAGAGTAGGACCAGGACAAATGATAGCCGTTAATCTTGATGAGGGTGGTATCTCTATTGAGGACTTAGAGATGATTTTACATCCAATGGTGGAGGATAAAAAAGAAGCAGTCGGTTCTATGGGCGATGATACACCAGCAGCTGTTTTATCTGATATTTATAGGCCATTATCACACTTTTTCAGACAAAATTTCAGTCAAGTAACAAATCCTCCAATCGACTCTTTAAGAGAAAATAGAGTGATGTCATTGAATACAAGAATTGGAAATTTACAAAATATCTTAGGTGAAGATTTGTTTAATAAAAAAAGTTATCTTTTAGAAAGTCCAGTATTATCTAATGCTCAATTTAAAAAATTATTTGAAGTTTTAAATGATGAATATAGAGAAATAGATTGTACATTTGATGCTGAAGATTCAGAAATTAACTTAAAAAAAGAATTAAAAAGAATTCAAACGGAAGCAGAAATAGCAGTTAGAGAAGGCGCTAAACATATTATTTTAACTGATGAGAAAATTTCAGCTAAAAAAATTGGAATTCCAATTATTCTTGCAACGGGTGCAGTGCAAACTCATTTAGTTAATCACGGACTTAGAAAATTTACCTCATTAAATATTAAGTCAGCAGAATGTTTAGATGTTCATTATTTTGCAGTTTTAATTGGCGTTGGCGCTACAACAGTTAATCCATATTTGGCATTTGATTGTATTTATCAAAGATATCAAAAAAAAATTTTTGGAAAATTAACTTTTACTGAATGCGTTAGTAATTACATCAAAGCAGTCAATGATGGATTATTAAAAGTTATGTCTAAACTTGGCATATCAGTCATTAGTTCTTATAGAGGTGGTTTAAATTTTAGCGGTCTTGGTTTAAGTAGAGCTTTGGTTGCTGAATACTTTCCAGGAATGTATTCGAAAATTTCTGGGATTGGAGTTTCTGGAATTGAGAAAATGATCAGAACTCAACATCAAAAAGCATTTAGAGGAAATGTAATTAGTTTGCCAATCGGGGGATTTTATAAATTTAGAAAAGGAGGAGAACAGCATTCTAACCAAGCAATGACTATGCATATGTTACAAAATGCTGTTGCGAAGGATTCTTATGATTTATATAAAAAATATTCAAAAATTATTAACGAACAACACCCCTTAAATCTTAGGGATCTTTTAGATTTTAATTTAATTAAAAAACCAATTCTAATTGAAGAAGTTGAATCTATTACAAATATAAGAAAAAGATTTGGAAGTGGCAGTATGTCTTTAGGAGCTCTTTCTAAAGAGGCGCATGAAACTTTAGCAATTGCAATGAATAGAATTGGTGGAGCTTCATGTAGTGGAGAGGGAGGAGAAGATGCAAGAAGGGCAATACCAAAGGAAAATGGTGATAATGCTAATTCAAGAGTTAA
>RGRP01000024.1 GCA_010021145.1 Candidatus Fonsibacter lacus | reverse complement strand
TTTGGCTATTAAGTTTTTTTTGTCATTTGAAACTTTAAGCACTCAGACAAGTATGCCAATACAATTAGAAGCTAGAGTAAGTGAATATCTTTCATTGATAATGGTTTTTATGATTGCTTTTGGACTTAGTTTTGAATTACCTGTGTTATTAATTTTGTTAGCAACTATTGGTTTTATTGACTCTAAATATTTATCCGAACGAAGAAGATATATAATTGTTATTATATTTATTGTTGCGGCAATTATTACTCCTCCAGATCCAATTAGTCAGATAGGATTGGCCATCCCATTAATGCTTTTGTATGAAATATCTATCTTAATTATTAAATATTTAGAAAAAGGTAAAAATGATAAATCTTAAAAATTTAAGAGATAATCCTTCTTTTTACAAAAAAAAATATAAAGAAAGATTCGTAAAAAACTCTGATCAATTAGTTGATGATATTGTTAGTTTAGATTCTTCTATAAGACAAATTTTGGAAAAACAACAAAAATTACAAGAAGAGAGAAATAAAATATCTAAAGAATTATCTATTTCTAAAGATAAAAAAAGCGAACAATTTTTAACTATGTCTAAGAAAGTTTTAAATATTAAAAATGAAATTGAAAATTATGAAAAAAACCTTACTGAACAAAAAGTTAAAATAAATAATATTCTTCATAATCTTCCAAATATACATTTAGATGACGTTCCAATAGGTCAAGATGCTAAAAGCAATAAGGAAATAAAAAAATCTGGAAATATTAAAGATTTTAATTTTAAAATTAAATCTCATGATGAGATTGGCTTAGAGCGAGATCTAATAGACTTTGATACAGCAACTAAGATCTCAGGTGCCCGGTACGTAATTACCAAAGGTAATATTGCTAAATTAGAAAGGGCTTTGATTAATTTTATGATCGATACCCACGTTCATGAATTTGAATACTTAGAGATGAATGTTCCAATCATTGTTAATGAAGAATCTATGTTTGGAACTGGTCAATTACCTAAATTTTCTAATGAACAATTCTCTTTAAATACTGGTTCGTGGTTAATCCCAACAGCTGAAGTTTCTCTCACAAATATTGTCAGAGATAAAATACTAAACTATGAGGATTTGCCACTCAGATATGTTGCGGCCACACCTTGCTTTAGAGCTGAAGCTGGAGCTGCTGGTAAAGATACAAAGGGAATGATGAGACAACATCAGTTTTATAAAGTCGAACTTGTAAGCATTGTAAAACCAGAGGATAAAAATAATGAACTTGAAAGACTTACTAATTGTGCAGAAACGATACTTAAAAGATTAGAAATTCCTTATAGAATAGTTTTGCTTTCATCCGGAGACATGGGGTTTAGTGCAGAAAAAACTTATGACATAGAAGCATGGATACCCTCTCAAAAAAATTATAGAGAAATATCAAGTTGTTCTTCTTGTGGTCAATTTCAAGCAAATAGAATGATGGCACGTTTTAAAGATTTAGATAAAAAAATTGACTATGTTGCTACACTAAATGGTTCTGGTTTAGCAATAGGAAGAACACTAATTGCTATCATTGAAAATAATCAAAACGAAGATGGTTCAATTAATATTCCTGCAGTTTTGCATAGTTACATGAATGGAATAAAAAAGATTTAATTTATATAAAATATAAAGTTAATAAATTTATTGTATTTAAACTTTATCTAGTATAATCAAGCAAACTATGTCTGCATCAGGTTTTGCCCAATTTATTCCGTTAATATTAATTTTTGTAATCTTCTATTTTTTATTAATTAGACCTCAGCAAAAGAGAGTTGCTGAGCATAAACTGATGATTTCAAAATTAACTAGAGGAGATACAGTTGTTACTGCGGGTGGAATTATTGGTAAAATTTCAAGAATTATTGATGAAGAAAAAGCAGAATTAGAAATCGCAGAGAATATTAATGTTAAAATTATAAGATCAACTATCTCACAAGTTTTATCAAAATCAGAAACTAATTAAATTAGTAGTGTTAAATTTCTCCAGATTAAAAATTGGATTTATTCTTTCTTCAATTTTATTTTTTTTTTATATTTTTTTAGGGAATTTTAGTTTTACTAATAAAACTAATTTATTTTTAGATAAAAAAATAAATTTGGGCCTAGATCTTCAGGGCGGATCATATTTACTCCTAGAGATTGATATCAATCCTTTAATTAATAAAAAATTAGAAGAAAAACTACTTGAATTAAAAAAAAACTTTAATGAAAAAAAATTAGACTTTAAAAATTTAAATATTTCTAATAATAAAATTACTTTTGAAATAAAAAATATATCTCAAAAAGATATTTTTATTGATATAATTAATAAAACAAATCACGAAGAAAAATTTTTTTCAAGAATTAATAAAAATAATATAGAAGTTACTAATAAAGATTTTTTTTATAAGATTGATAAAGATATATTTAATTTACAATTTACAGATGAATTCGTAAAACATCTTAAAAAAGATGCACTAAATCAGTCGGTAGAAATAGTAAGAAAAAGAGTTGATCAGCTTGGTACAAAAGAACCAACTATTCAACAAAAAGGTGATGGAAGAATTCTTGTAGAATTACCCGGATTATCCGATCCTTCAACTTTTAAAAATATTCTTGGAAAAACAGCCCAATTAAATTTTAAGTTTTTAAAAACTAGCAATAGTTCTGGTGATAATCTTGGTTTTGAAAAAATTAAAAATAAGTCTGATGGATCTTTTGTAGAAGTTGAAAAGAAATTAATAGTCTCCGGTGAGAATTTAATTGATGCCCAACCAGGTTTTGATAGACAAACAAATCAATCTATTGTTAGCTTTAAATTTGATAATTTAGGAGCTAAGAAGTTTGCGAATGCAACAAAAGATAATGTAGGCAGGCCTCTTGCTATTATTCTAGATAACGAAATTTTAAGTTCACCAGTAATTAGAGAGCCTATACTTACTGGTAGTGGTCAAATATCTGGAGGCTTCACTGTTGAGGAGGCTAATCAGTTAGCTATTTTATTAAGGGCCGGGGCCTTACCAGCGCCAATGAAAATTATAGAGGAAAGAACTGTAGGCGCTGATCTAGGTAAAGACTCTATTCGCTACGGAATTATATCCTTCATTGCTGGCTTCTTACTGGTGTTTGTTTATATAATATATGCCTATAAGATATTCGGTTTCTTTGCGAACATTTCACTTTTATTAAACATTGTCATTTTGATTTCAGTTTTGTCCTTATTTGGATCCACTTTAACTTTGCCTGGAATTGCTGGAATTGTTTTAACTGTTGGTATGGCTATAGATACTAACGTAATAATTTACGAAAGAGCAAAAGAAGAATTAAAGATTGAAAAATCAAATATTATTGCTTTTGATATAGCTTATAAAAAATCATTATTAACTATTATTGACTCAAATTTAACAACATTAATTGCCGGTATAATTTTATTTTATTTGGGCAGTGGTCCAGTAAAAGGTTTTGCTGTTACTTTATGTGTAGGATTAATAACTTCTTTTTTTACAGCCTTTACAATTAGTAGATTAATGGTTTCAAAATACCTAATGGCTAATAAGAATAAAATTATAAATATTTAATATGACTAATTTTAATTTTTTAAAATATAAAAATTTTTTTTTATTTTTATCAAGCTTTTTAGTTTTAGCTTCAATTATCTTAGTCTTTACTAAAGGATTAGATTTTGGAGTCGATTTTAAAGGAGGAACAACAATTGAAATTCGATTAGAAAAAAAAATTGAAATAGAAAAAATTAGACATTCTATATCAAAACTTAAAGTTAATAACTATTCTGTTAAAGAATTTGGTTCTGTAAATGATTTTTTAATTTCTACAGATAATAGTATTTCACCAATTGATATAAAAAATTTTATTGAAAAAGATTTAAAGGAAAAGGTTACAATTAGAAAAGTAGAAACAGTAGGTCCAAAAGTAGGAGCTGAATTGATTAAATCCGCTATTTACTCAGTTTTATTGTGTTTTGTTGCAATGTTTTTTTATTTATGGTTTCGTTTTGAATGGCAATTCAGTTTTGGGGGGATAGTTGCTCTTTTTCATGACACAATAATTACTGTAGGAGTATTTTCTCTTTTAGGATTACAATTTGATCTTACGATTGTAGCTGCATTATTAACAATTATTGGTTACTCAATTAATGACACAGTTATTATTTATGATCGTATTAGAGAAAATTTAAAAAAAGATAGTACATCTGAATTATCAATTTTAGTAAATGAATCTTTAAATAATACTCTTTCTCGTACATTAAAAACTTCTGGAACAACTCTTTTATCAATTATTGCTGTATTATTTTTTGGAGGTGAGGTTCTTAGAGGATTTGCTTTTGCAATAACTTTTGGAATTATAATAGGAACATATTCTTCAATTTATATAGCTTCTCCTATAGTAATGTTTTTTAAAGTCAAAAGAGACTGGTCAGCTAAAATTGACAATACGCCTTAATAAAGATTTTGGGCAGTTACCATTGTCAAAAGCATTGGAATAGACAAAAAAGTATTTGTTCTAGATATTAACATTGCCATTCTTGCAGACTTAGCCTTAGTTTCTGGATCACATTCAACAATCCCTAATGCTCTTTTTTGATTTGGCCAAATTATAAACCAAACATTAAAAGCCATTATTATTCCAAGCCACATACCAATTCCTATTGTAATGTTTTTAGGACTTCCTTTAATTGCCAAAGCTTCGTGAACATAGCCATTCAAGTAGGCTGTTATTAATCCTGTAAGAATAGTTGAAAGGGCAGCCCAACGAAACCAAAATAAAGCTGTTGGAGCTATTACTTTTCCGATAGCAGGTTTTTGATCGTCAGGGATTTTTGGCATACTAGGTATTTGCACAAAATTAAAATACCATAACAATCCTATCCACATAACCCCGGACAAAACGTGCAAGTATCTAAATATAGCGCTCCAAAAATATCTATCGTTAGCCCAACCATCATTAATATAAAATAAAACTCCAAAGAAAATTAATGTAGCAATAACAGAACTTATTATTGTTTTTGGTAAAGATTGAAGAATATTATTGATTCCCATGAATCAATATTAGCATAAAAAATATTTTTTTAGGCACTCTTTTTTGAAATATTTTTAGATAGAATTTTCTTTAAAAATTCACCTGTATAACTGCTTTTTACAAGGGAAACGTCTTCTGGAGTGCCTTCGGCAATAATTTTCCCACCTTTTACGCCTCCTTCAGGACCCATATCAATAATCCAATCAGCGGTTTTTATTACATCTAAATTATGTTCAATTACAATTACTGTGTTTCCTTTGTTCACAAAAGTATGAAGAACTTCTAATAATTTTTTAACATCATGAACATGCAGACCTGTTGTCGGTTCATCAAGTATATAAATAGTTCTTCCTGTTGCTCTTTTTGATAATTCTTTTGCAAGTTTAATTCTTTGAGCCTCTCCACCAGAAAGAGTGGTGGCTTGTTGACCAATTTTTATATACCCAAGACCAACTTTTTGAAGAGTTAAAAGTTTATCTTTAATCGATGAAATATTTTCAAAGAAATCAACGCCTTCATCAACTGTCATGTTTAAAACATCGGCAATATTTTTATCTTTAAATCTTATTTCTAAAGTTTCTCTATTGTATCTATTACCTTTGCACACATCACACTGAACATAAACATCAGGTAAAAAATGCATTTCATAAGTTATTACTCCATCACCTTCGCATGCCTCGCATCTACCTCCTTTGACGTTGAAAGAAAATCTGCCAGGCTTGTAACCCCTTGCTTTTGAATCTGGTAAATTGACAAACCATTCTCTTATAACAGTAAATGCTCCAGAGTATGTTGCGGGATTTGATCTTGGAGTTCTACCAATTGGAGATTGATCAATATCGATTATTTTATCTAAATATTCATAACCCTGAATACCTTTAAAAGGTTTAGGCATATTTTTTGTTATAGTTTTATTAATCATTAAATTTAATGCTCTATAAAGGGTATGTAGAACAAAAGTTGATTTTCCACTTCCAGAAACTCCTGTCACAGCTGTAAAAGCTCCAAGAGGAATTTTTGCAGTAACGTTTTGTAAATTATTTCCAGTTGCTCCACTTAAAGTTAAATATCTTCCGTCTTTGGCTTTTCTTTTTATTTGTGGAATAGAAATGTTTTTTTTCCCAGATAGGTATTGTCCAGTTATACTACTTTCATTTTGCATTATTTGAGAAGGTGTGCCGGCTGCAATAATTTTTCCACCTTCAGTTCCAGCTCCAGGTCCAAGATCTATTATATAATCAGAGTTTAGCATTGCCTCTTCATCATGTTCTACGACTATTACTGTGTTTCCTAAATCTCTTAATCTTTTAAGGGCATTTAATAGTTTTATATTATCTTTTTGATGCAATCCTATTGAGGGTTCATCCAAGACATATAGAACTCCAGTTAATCCAGAACCAATTTGTGAAGCTAATCTTATTCTTTGAGATTCTCCACCTGACAATGTTCCTGATGATCTTGATAAATTTAAATAATCAAGACCTACATTTATTAAAAAATTTAATCTTTCATTGATTTCTTTTAAAATGTGTACTGAAATTTTATTTTCTTTCTCTGTTAAATGATTATGAAGATCAGAAAACCATTCATGGGCACTTTGAATAGACATTTTTGAAACTTCACTAATATTTAATTCCTTAATTTTTACAGAAAGAGCTTCCTCCTTAAGTCTCATTCCTTTACATCTTTCGCATTCTGTTTCATTTTGAAATTGTGAAATTTCCTCTCTTTTCCAATCACTATCAGTTTCTAAATACTTTCTTTCTAGATTATTAACGACCCCTTCAAATGATTTTTTATTTGAATATTTTTCATATCCATCATCATAAGAAAATTTTATTTCCTCTTCTCCTGAACCATATAAAATAATATCTTGAATTTTTTTTGATAAATCTTTCCAGGGTGTTTCTAAGGAAAAATTATAATGCTTTGCTAAAGAAGATAATGTTTGAGCATAATACAGAGTTGAGCTTGATGCCCAGGGAACAATAGCACCATCTATTAAAGTTTTTTTTTCATTAGGAATTACTAATTTTGGATCTATATAAAGATCAACTCCAATTCCTTCACATTCTGGACATGCACCATAGGGACTATTAAAAGAAAAAAGTCTTGGTTCTATTTCCTCGATTGTAAAACCACTTTCGGGACATGCAAATTTTGAGGAGAACACCAATTTTTCATTTTTCTTAAATTCTTTTGGAAGATTTTCATTTATAAAATCTACATAAACAAGACCGTCTGATAATGATAAGGTAGTTTCAATACTTTCGGCAATTCTTTGTTGTTCTTTTTTGTCATTAACAAAACCATCTACATAAATATCTATATCATGTTTAATATTTTTATTTAAAGTTGGAGACTTATCGATTTCATAAATTTTTCCATCGATTTTTGCTTTTTGAAAACCTCTTTTTTTATATCCAAGTAATTCTTTTTTATACTCTCCCTTTCTTCCTCTAACTACAGGAGCATAAATTTGAATCTTAGATTGCTTTGGCAAATCTAAAATTCGATCCACCATTTCTGACACAGTTTGTGACTTAATAGGTTTTCCAGTAAATGGAGAATAAGGAATGCCAATTCTTGCGTATAAAACACGCATATAATCATAAATTTCAGTAACTGTTGCAACGATCGATCTTGGATTTTTAGAGGTTGTTTTTTGCTCAATAGATATTGCTGGTGAAAGACCTTCTATTAAATCAACATCGGGTTTTCTCATTCTATCCAAAAATTGTCGAGCATAAGCTGATAAGCTTTCAACGTATCTTCTCTGACCTTCAGCATAAATTGTATCAAACGCCAAAGATGATTTTCCAGAACCAGATAAACCGGTAATCGTTATTAATTTATCTCTTGGAATCTCTACTGAAATATTTTTTAAATTATGCTCCCGAGCACCTTTAATAACGATTTTTGTGACAGTATTGCTCATGTTTTTCAGTAAATATTATTCTTTTAATTTGATTGATCTGATATAATAAACATCAAATTCTTAGTTCAAAAAAAGATCTATATTATGGCAGGCAGCTTAAATAAAGTTTTATTAATTGGCAGACTTGGGAACGATCCTGAAATCAAACAAATGCAAAATGGAAAAAGTGTTGCAAGACTAAGTATCGCAACTTCTGAGAGTTGGAAAGACAAGAATACTGGAGAAAGAAAAGAAAAAACAGAATGGCATAGAGTTGTTATTTTTAACGAAGGTTTGGTAAGCGTTGTTCAGAAATACTTAAAAAAAGGAGCACAAGTTTATATAGAAGGTCAATTAAATACAAATAAGTATACGGATAGTAATGGACAGGAAAAATATAGCACTCAAATTGTACTACAAGGCTACAATTCATCCCTTACAATGTTGGATGGAAAAAATTCATCATCTGGAGATAGTAAAAAAATTGAAGGTAGCCAATTACCTTCTGATGATATGACTGATATTTCACAAGATCCAGACGACAAAGTTCCTTTTTAAATTTCCTTCATGAGTGAAGACTTAAAAAAAGAAAATTACAAAAACAAAAAATACAGTTCTGTTCAGATTGTTGATGAGATGAAGACTTCATACTTATCATACGCGATGAGTGTAATTATAAGTAGAGCCTTACCAGACGCAAGAGATGGATTAAAACCAGTGCATAGAAGAATTATCTACGCAATGTACAAGGGTGGGTACGACTGGTCAAAACAATTTAGAAAATCAGCTCGAGTAGTCGGAGATGTAATAGGTAAATATCATCCACATGGAGATCAAGCTGTCTATGACGCTTTAGTAAGATTAGCTCAAGATTTTTCAATGAGTGTAAAATTATTAGATGGACAGGGAAATTTTGGTTCTATGGATGGAGATAGGGCTGCTGCAATGCGTTATACTGAGACAAGATTAGCAAAAATTTCTGAATACTTAGTTGCTGATATTGAAAAAAATACAATAGATTATCAAAATAATTATGATGACACTGAATTAGAACCCACTGTATTACCTGCTCAATTTCCAAACTTACTAGTAAATGGGGCGGGAGGTATCGCTGTTGGAATGGCAACAAATATTCCACCTCATAATCTTGGCGAAATTATTGATGGAACACTTGCTTATATTGATAATAATGAAATCTCTATAGATGAATTAATAAAATTAATTCCAGGACCCGACTTTCCAACAGGAGGTTTGATAATTGGAAAAGATGCAATAAAGACAGGATATAAAACTGGAAGAGGCTCAATTAAATTACGAGGAGAAATTTATACTGAAGAAGAAAAGAAAGACAAAACTTTAGTGGTAATAAAATCAGTACCATTTCAAACTAATAAATCTTTGTTAATTGAAAAAATAGCTCTTCTAGTAAGAGAAAAAAAAATTGAAGGGATATCAGACATTAGAGATGAGTCGAATAAAGAAGGAGTAAGAATAGTAATTGAATTAAAAAGAGGCATATCAAGTGAAGTAATTATTAATCAACTTTATAAATATTCGCCAATTGAATCATCATTTGGTTTTAATACGCTTGCAATACTTAATGGAAAACCAGAATTGTTAAATTTAAAACAATTTATAAAAGTTTTTGTAGAATTTAGAGAAAAAGTTTTAATCAAAAGAACCTTATTCGATTTAAAAAAAGCAAAAGATCGAGTTCATATATTAATTGGATTATTTATAGCAATAGAAAATATTGATGAAATTATAGCTATTATTCGTAAATCCAAAAACCCAAT
>RGRP01000225.1 GCA_010021145.1 Candidatus Fonsibacter lacus | reverse complement strand
TTTGCCATACTGGAACTCAAAGACTTGTAAAAAATTTAAATTTTTCTGAAATTGTAAATCAAGTCATGATTGCAAAAGAACAATTGGATGATTGGAAAGAGCAGAAAATAATCACTAATATTGTGCTTATGGGAATGGGCGAGCCTTTTTATAACTATGACAATGTTAAAACTGCAGTTGAAATCCTAAAAGATAAAGATGGTTTAAATTATGGTCCAAAAAAAATAACAGTTTCAACCGCTGGTATTGCAGATAAAATTCCACTCGCTGCAAAAGAAATTGGAACTTATTTAGCATTGTCTTTGCATGCCCCAACAGATGAAATTAGAGAACTCATCATGCCCATTAATAAAAAATTTAAGATTAAAGACCTTATTGAGCAATGCAAATATTATGCTGAAACCGTTAATGAAAAAATTACTTTAGAATATGTCATGTTAAGAGGAATTAACGACAGCAAAGAATGTGCAAAACAACTTACCAAAATAATGGCGCAATTTCCTTGCAAGGTTAATTTAATTGAATTTAACCCATGGCCTGGAGTTCAATATTTGCCAACCGAAAGAGAAGATATGGAAAGCTTTTCTAAAATTATTCAAGAAGCTGGTTATGTTTCAACGATTAGAAGATCGAGGGGACAAGATATTTTAGGTGCTTGTGGTCAGCTTAGAACTGAAAGTGAAAGAAAAAAACTTAATTAAGTTTTAGTTGTCTTGATCTTTTTCTAAAGTCTCTTCGATTTCTTTTTGATCATCTAAAGAAATAACCATTTCTTCTGACTGATCCTCTTTAGCTACAAAATCTTCTCCATCTGCTATTGCATCTGGATCAATTTCTTTTTTCTGATTAACAGGTTTTACTGCTGCAAGTTTTGCAAATTTATCTTCGTAAGTTTGTGTTTTTCCACAAGGACAAACGATTGGATTTTTATTGAAATCGTAAAATTTTTTACCGCACTCACAAAGTCTTTTGGTTCCCCAGTTTTTTTTATCCAATGTAGCCTCTAAATATTGTTAAATT
>RGRP01000224.1 GCA_010021145.1 Candidatus Fonsibacter lacus | reverse complement strand
CTTTTCAAAAATGGACAAAAATATTAAAAACTGATAACTAAATTTTATGTCCGATAAATGCTTCATAGAAATAGATGGTAAAAAATTCGAACTACCTGTGAAAAAAGGCTCAATTGGTCCTTCAGTAATAGATGTTCGCGATCTTTATAAAAATACAGGTCATTTTACTTTTGATCCTGGTTTTACCTCTACTGCAAGCTGCCAATCTAATATTTGCTACATTGATGGAGATAAAGGAACTCTTTTATATAGAGGTTATGACATAGAAAAATTATCCGAAAAAAGTTCATTTTTAGAAGTTGCTTACCTTCTAATTAAAGGAGAACTTCCAAACAAAGATCAATTCAATGAATTTTCTAATGCAATAAAAAACCATACGATGGTTCATGAACAAATAAGATCTTTTTATAATGGATTTAGACGTGGCAGTCATCCTATGGCAATGATGTTAGGAGTTGCGGGTGCTTTATCTGCTTTTTATGCCGACTCAGCAAATGTTAATGATCCTAAGGAAAGAGAAATATCATCAAGAAGAATGATAGCAAAAATTCCAACTTTAGCAGCTATGGCTTATAAATATTCAATTGGTCAACCATTTGTATATCCCGATAATGAATTAAGTTATTGTGAGAATTTTCTTAATATGTGTTTCTCTGTTCCTGCTCAAAAATATAAGGTTAACAAGGTAATTGCAGATGCGCTAGAAAAAATATTTATATTGCACGCTGATCACGAACAGAATGCTTCAACTTCAACAGTGAGATTATCAGCTTCTTCAGGTGTAAATCCTTTTGCTTCAATAGCAGCTGGATTTTCTGCTCTTTGGGGGCCTTTGCACGGTGGAGCTAATGAAGCTGCTTTGAATATGTTAAAAAAAATAGGCAATGTAAAAAATATCCCTGAATTCATAAAAAGAGCTAAGGATCCGAATGATAATTTTAGATTAATGGGATTTGGACATAGAGTTTATAAAAATTATGATCCTAGAGCTAAAGTAATGCAAAAAGCATGTCATGAAGT
>RGRP01000223.1 GCA_010021145.1 Candidatus Fonsibacter lacus | reverse complement strand
ATCCTGCTCGCTCATCTGATTGGCAGCGGCGTATTCCAAAATGGTCTTGGGCTGGTACTTGAGGCACATAATCTGCGCCTTGAGCCGAATGACCTCTGTGGCGAATAGCGCCACATCCTCCTGCATGGAGCGGAGGCGTAGCCCTGCGTACTGGCCTTTGATCTGCTGCGCCGTTGCCGTCTCACTTGCAGCCGACTGACCACGGATAATGTCGGCGATGCCGGTGATCTCGTATATCTGGCCCTTGATGTCAGCGCGGGCTTGATAGCATTGCAGCAGGGCTTGGGCGAGCGTGTCCAACGGGAGCAGGTCAATGCTGCCCTTCAGGCCGCCTTTCTCGCTAAACGCCGCCCACTTATCCACGGGGATTAGGGCGTTGTTGTCGCCCTCGGTCATCAAACGCTGGAGGGCGGGCTGCGATGCGTCATACACGCCACGCACACGCAGCGCCTTGACCAAGCCATCAATGCGGTCGGACAGGATGTCCAACTCCATCGCCTGATCTTGGTACAGCACGAAGTCGGGAACCGGCACAAGGTTGTCCGAGGTCGTGGTCGCGTACAGCGGTTTCGGGCAGGGGAAGAATCCCTCAAGCCCAAGCGGGTCATCGCGTACATCAATGACCTGTGGCATACCCTTGACGAACCAATAGACCTTCAGCGTCTCTTTGTCCCACAACTCACAAATCTTTGCGAGGTTCTGTTGACGCTTGCTGTCGCGGTAGGCGTTTAACTGATCTGGCCCCTGATCCATCGGGATGCGACGGGCCATCTCGTCGCCAAAGCGTTCAGCGAGGGCTTCACGGGTCATGTAAACCCAGCGCCATACCTGCCCGACTTCTTCCCAAGTCCGAGCCTGTGAGTGTCCAAAGTCCTTCCAATGGACGTAATCCACCGGGGCGCACTCGTAGTCAATTTCTTCTAGGTCGGGTGGCGCACCCTCACCGCGCTCAATGTCCTCGGTGACTTGATAGCCGTCGTCCTCTACGCCAATCGGGCTAACGTGCGGTTCATAACGCAC
>RGRP01000222.1 GCA_010021145.1 Candidatus Fonsibacter lacus | reverse complement strand
ATTTTTCTATTTTGTTTTTAATTCCAACCTTAAAACTATCTGTTAGTTCTGTGTGCTTCGGTAAGGCGTAAACATAACTATCTAACCACGTTGTGAGGTGGCAATATTGCTTGAATTTATTAGCTGTACTTATCCTACCTGCTGAAATAGCATTAGCTACTTTTCGTACTGCCTCTTCATCTGAAATTTCATCAGATTCGATGTGGATTATTATTTTTCTACTTGCCATTGTGTTTAATTTACTTTGTTTACTGTTTATTTTGTGGCTATTTTGTCTAACTGTTCGTTGTTCATAGTTTCATTTTTAGTTAATACTTTGTTTTAAAACATTGGCGGGATAGCAGTTTTATTAAAGAAGACTGTACTCACTTTCCGATTTTTACTCGGCGGAAAAAATCCCTATTTATTTTCCACCACCAATGCTACACTTTACTTCTCTTGTATGTCTATCTCGACTTCTGTTATTTTCTTAGCGTGTGGATTACAAGTTTTTGCACGTTCTAAACTATCGTACTGCACAAACCTTCTACTTCTATTGCCTTCATTACCTCTCTCAATCAAAAAAGTTTTCCACTTAACATCTTCTTGTGGGGCTGTGTAGGGTAGCCAGTAATTACTAACGTCACAAACACACGGAATACCTATATTATCTCTTCCAAAAACATCTTCTCCATCAATACATTTTACTTCAATGTAAGCACCTTTTATCCAGTGACTCTGTCTATACTTCTTACCCATCTCTAATAAAGTTCCGTTTGATAATGTTACGCTTTTTTTCATGTTGTTAAATACAGTTTATCGAGTGATTTTGAATGATTGATTTTAAATATAACCTAGTCTTAGTCGGGTTGCCTATCTTAGATAAAAATAATTCGGCTAAGTTTTCGGCTACGCTTAACTGCGACTTTGTTGTGCAGCTTAGTATAGTGTTGTACACTTTGTTATAAGCTATTGTTTTTTGGTAGGTATTCATTATAGTAAAGATTTAATTACGTTTTTAATTATTTCAATTTCGTTATCTGTGCATGGTATTTCATCGGCTTCGCT
>RGRP01000221.1 GCA_010021145.1 Candidatus Fonsibacter lacus | reverse complement strand
TTAATTAAATGGCATTAACTAAATATCACCCTAATCATTAAGATATAACTATTTTAAGACAACAGTGAATACAAAACAATTAAAAGATGATACATTAGATGGATTATTTAATTTTACATCAGATGGCACATTTAATTTATATGTGAGCATTAAAGTATGTTCTCCTTGAGGATTATCAAAACTGACTCCTCTTAAAGTTTGACCATCCCATAATTTTTCATCTCTTGGATTACAATCAAATATATGACTAAATGGACTTGAAACTTTAAAACTTGGTAAATCACTAAATGAATGATTTTTATATAACTATAGCATATGTTCTAAATCTTGATTAGACGAAGCTGATAAATCAGCTAATTGAATATTATTTAAGAAAAATTTAATATCAGTATATTTAGCATTAGCATAATTACTTGTATTATTTGTTGTGTAAAAATTAGCAACGTTTCCAGATACTAACCCAGCATAAAATGAATATAACATTCCATTTCCAGGATTTAATACTTTGACTAAAACTGACCTATCACCAGCAGAATTTCCAATAACAATATTATTATCTTTAAGATCTGGTATTATAATAGAAAAACCTTTTTCAGCCTATTTAGCCTTTATACTTTCAATAATAAAAGGATTTGCTTCGTTATATGTAATTAACTATAAATTATTACAAGCTATTGCAACAGTAGGATCAGCATTATTCATTCCAAAAACATTTGCTGCACCAGTAATAGTAGGTTTATATAACCAATTTTTATATGATTTCCAAGTAATAGTTAAATATAGATTTCTACCTATCCATATATTCTTATCAACACCAAATATACTATCTCTTAAAAGATCAGATAACTAAATATTTATATTTTTAGCAGGTAAAACTACATTATTTCCTCCCATATCATAATTAGAATATCTTAATAATGTATTTGCAGACATTGATAAATCAGTCGCAGGTGCTTCTGTAGAATTTTGTTTATTATCAATATATGGATCACATCCATTTAAATTATTATTAGCAGTTTGTGTTACTACACTATCAGTTGGATATAAAG
>RGRP01000023.1 GCA_010021145.1 Candidatus Fonsibacter lacus | reverse complement strand
TATTTAATTTTTTTTTCAGTATTTTGTTTATTAATAACTGGAATATTATTTAAAAAAATTTGAAAACCAAAAACTGGGCCATGTTTTACATCAAGTTCTTTAATAATTTTAGGATTAATTTCTCCAAAATTAGCAAGGGGTAACTGATTATTTGCGCGTAGAAAAAATTTTCCTGATCTACCGGGATGATAATATAATTCGGACTCTTGAATAACTGACAGTTCTTGCTCTTTTTTAATACCAAGTTCAATTAATGTTTTATAAACACAATCTTTAATTTCAAAAACATCAACATCTTTATCTTTTTCTAACCAATTTTTTCTATAAATTTTTCCAATTTGAATTCCTCCAATAACAGTTATTTGTTCTCCTGGTTTTGAACCAAAAAAAATAGGCCCACATTCAAAAATTTTCTGATCTTCTAAATTTCTATGAATATTATTTTTTGCATGAATCAAAAGATTTGAAAAAATAGAAGATCTTAAAGTATCTAAATCGTTAGATATTGGATTAGTAATTAATAAATTTTTAGTATGTGATCCAAATAATGAATCAATCTTTGAATTTGTAAAAGAATAAGTAACAGTTTCCATAAAGCCTTTATTAGCTACTGATCTTTGTGCAAATCTTTGTAACTTCTGTCTTCCTGTTAAAATATCTTTGGAACTATCGACTTCTGGCTTAATAAGCTGAATTTTATCATAACCTCTAATTCTTATTAACTCCTCTACTATATCAACTTCTTCATTAATATCAGAGCGCCAAGTTGGAACGATTATTGAGTATACATTTTTTTTTTCTTTAAATTTAAAACCTAAATTATTTAAAATTTTTTTAATTTCAGTTGATGAAATCTTATTTCCTATAACTTTCTCAAATTTTTCTAAATGAAATCTAATTTGTTTATTTTTAAAATTACTTTCTCCAGCAACAATAATGTTACTTATTTTTCCTCCGCATAACTTATTGATGATTTTTGCTGCAAGTGTTAATCCATATTCCATAATATTAGGATCAACTCCTCTTTCAAATCTAAATTTAGCATCAGAATTGATACCCAATTTTTTTGCAACTTTAGATATTTTTACTGGATCGAATAAAGCTGACTCTAAAAAAATATTTTTAGTATCTAAAGAGATTGAAGAATTTTCTCCACCAATCACTCCTCCCAAACCAAGAATTTCTTTTTCATTAGTAATTAGACAAGCATCATCTTCAAGTGAGTAATTATTTTTATCTAAAGCTAAAAATTTTTCGCCTTTTTTTGATAAACGAACAATAACTTTTCTTTCAATTTTATCAGCATCATAGGCGTGTAAAGGTCTATTTAAATCAAACATAATATAATTTGTAACATCAACAACGGCTGAAATCGGATTCATTCCAATTGAAATTAATTTATCTTTAAGCCATTTTGGACTTTCTTTATTTTTAATTCCCTCAATGTAGCAGTGTGCAAATGAAGAACATCCAGAATTAGATTGAATAATAACTTTAAAAGGATTTTTTATATTAGTTTTTAATTTAATTTCTTGTAAATCAATTAACTTTCCAAGACCTGCCGTCGATAAATCTCTTGCAATACCTCTTACTCCTAAGCAGTCAGATCTATTAGGGGTTATAGATATATCAATTACTGGTTCGCCATTATTTTTAAAATAACTATTTCCGACTTTAAATTTTTTTGAATCTAGTTCAGTAATTCCTTGACTTTCATCAGATAAGCCTAATTCGGATTCTGAACAAAGCATTCCGTATGAATCAACTCCTCTAATATTAGTAACTTTAATCTTCAGCTGATTTTTTGGAATAATAGCACCTGGTCCAGCATAAACAGTTAATAAACCATCCCTAGCATTTGAAGCGCCACAAACAACTTTTAGTATTTTTCCAGATCCAATATCAACATCACATAATTTTAATTTATCTGCATTTGGATGTTTTTCTGCTTTAATAATTTTTGCTACTAAAAAAAAATTATTTTTATCTGCTGTTCCAACACTTTCGACTTCGAGACCTATATTATTTAGAGTTGAAACAATCTTTTCAATATTTGCACTAGTTTTTAAATGATCTTTTAACCAAGAGGATGTTATTTTCATCTACTAAAACCTCTATAATTTGCAGGTATATCTAATGGATCAAATCCATAATGTTCTAACCATCTGACATCTGTTTCAAAAAAAGATCTTAGATCATTTATTCCGTATTTAAGCATGGCTAATCGATCAATTCCGATACCAAATGCATAACCCTGATAGATTGAAGTATTTACTTTGCAATTTTTTAAAACGTTAGGATGAACCATCCCACAACCCAATATTTCAAGCCATTTATCTCCTTCGCCAATAACAATTTTTCCATCCTTCAATTTATAACCAATATCAACTTCCGCTGATGGTTCGGTAAAAGGAAAATGACTAGGTCTAAATCTCATCTTAATTTTATCTACTTCAAAAAATTTTCTAATAAAATAATCAAGAACACCTTTTAAATGTCCCATGTTTACATTTTTATCTATATGTAAACCTTCAACTTGATGAAACATAGGAGTGTGAGTTTGGTCGCTATCACATCTATAAGTTCTTCCAGGCGCAATAATTTTAAATGGCGGTTTTCCAGACAACATAGTTCTTATTTGTACTGGTGACGTATGGGTTCTTAATAAAATTTCCTTATCATTACCTAAATAAAATGTGTCATGCATATCTCTTGCTGGATGATGTGGCGGAGTATTTAATGCAGTAAAATTGTTGTATTCATTTTCAACATCAGGTCCTTCTGCTACTGAAAATCCTATTTCTCCAAAAATAGCTGTAACTTCATCAATTACTTGTGTAACGGGATGAATTTTTCCAAAAGTAAAAGGTCTTCCAGGTAAAGTGATATCAATTCTATCTTCTAATAATTTTTTATTAATTTCTTTTTGTTCAAAGAAACTTATTTTAGAATTAATGAGATCATTAATATCATCTTTTAATTTATTTAAATTTGAAGCAAAAGATTTTCTATCTTCCCCTTGAAGAGTTGTAATTTTTTTAAAAAGCTCACCAATCTTTCCGTTTTTACCAAAAGCTTCAGATTTTACTTGTTCAATTTTATGAAGATTATCAGACTGGTCGATTTTAGATTTAAATTCTTTTTCTAAATATAAAATTTCATCCATGATGATCTACTAGTATTTAAGAAACTAGTTTTCTAATTTAGGCTAGACTGTACCTTTTTTACGATGGATTTAAAAGCCTCAGGATTTTGATAAGCTAAATCTGCTAAAATTTTTCTATCAATAGAAATTTTAGTTTTATTAAGACCATTAATAAATTTAGAATAAGTCAAACCTTGCTCTCTAACACCGGCATTGATTCTTTGTATCCAAAGGGATCTAAAATTTCTTTTTTTAGCTCTACGATCTCTATAAGAATATTGTAAAGATTTTTCTACTGATTGTTTAGCAGTTCTAATTGTATTTTTTTTTCTTCCATAAAAACCTTTTGCAGCTTTAAAAACTTTTTTATGTTTTGCGTGACTGGTTACCCCTCGTTTAACTCGTGACATAAATTATCCTCTTAAACTATTTGGCATGTAAGATTTAACAATTTTAGCATCAGGTTTTGACATAATTGCCATCCCTCTTTGTCTTCTAATCTGAGCATTCGTTCTTTTAATCATGCCATGTCTTTTGCCAGCTTGAGGCATTTTTACTTTGCCTGTCGCTGTAATTCTAAATCTTTTTTTAGCTGAGCTTTTAGTTTTAATCTTATACATAAAATAAATACCTGCGGTTTATACTAATATTAAAGATGAAAAACAATAAGTATGAAGGTGAAGAAATTGCTATTTTAATGGCTGAATAATAAAGGTCATTTGTTTACCTTCCATTTTTGGAGCTTGTTCAACTTTACCTGTTATTTTTAAATCACTTACAATTCTATCTGCAAGATCTTGCGCTAGTTTTAAATGCTGCATTTCTCTTCCTTTAAACTTAATTGTAAATTTTACTTTATCTCCTTTAGCTAAAAATTTCTCTGTTGCCTTCATTTTAAAATTATAATCATGAACATCTGTTCCTGGTCTCATTTTAATTTCTTTAAGTGTTACAACTTTTTGTTTCTTCTTTGCTTGGCTCGCTTTTTTTTGTAATTCATATTTATACTTTCCAAAATCGGTTATTTTACAAACAGGGGGTTTTGCATTTGGGGCAATCTCAATTAAATCCAAACCCTGCTCTTTTGCTGTCATCAGAGCATCATTTAAAGAAACAATTCCAATATTTTGACCATCACTTCCGATCAATTGAACATCAGTTGCTCTAATCCTATCGTTTACTTTTGGTCCACGATTTGAAGAATTGCTAGACTTAAAATTACTTCTGTTATTTTGAAAATTTTGATTAATAAATATACTCCTAGATTTTAGGTACTGAAGATTCTTTAACTAATAAACTCATAGCTTCTTTTAAAGGCAATGTATCTTGTTTTTCTTGGCCAAGTCTTCGAAGTGTGATTGATTGATTTTCTTGTTCTTTAGATCCACAAATCATTAAAATTGGAGTCTTAGATAAAGAGTGTTCTCTAATCTTGTAATTAATTTTTTCATTCTTAAGATCAATAATATTCCTTATTTTATTTTTATCAAGTTCAGCGGATACTTTTTTTGCATAATCATCAAATTCCTGAGAAATTGGGAGTATTGCAACTTGTTTGGGAGATAACCACAATGGAAGTTTACCTGCATAATGTTCAATTAAAATTCCTATAAATCTTTCAAGTGATCCAAATAATGCTCGATGTAACATAACCGGATTCTTTTTAACTCCATCTTTATCAATATAAGTCGCGCCTAATCTGCCTGGTAAATTTAAGTCCACTTGCAAAGTTCCGCACTGCCAATCCCGACCAATTGTATCTCTTAAAACAAATTCAATTTTAGGACCATAAAAAGCTCCTTCACCTTTATTAATAGAATAATCTAATTTTGAAGCTTTCACTGCTTCTAATAATGCGGCTTCTGCCTTATCCCATAATTTATCATCCCCAACTCTTTTTACGGGTCGATCAGAATATTTTAAAATTACATTTTCAAAACCAAAAGCTTTATAAATATCTAAAATCAACTTAGTAACTTTTAATGACTCTTCTGTAATTTGATTTTCAGTACAAAAAATATGAGCATCATCTTGCGTAAAAGATCTAACTCTCATTAATCCATGTAAAGATCCTGAGCTTTCATAACGATGGACTTTGCCAAATTCTGACAATTTTAAAGGTAAATCTCTATAACTTTTAAGTCCTTGGTTAAAAATTTGAACACAGCCAGGACAATTCATAGGCTTGATTGCAAAAACTCGCTCATCTGGAGTTTTTGTTGTGTACATATGTTCTTGAAATTTTTCCCAATGCCCAGATTTCTCCCATAATGTTTTATCTAAAATATCTGGTGTATTTACTTCTCGATAACCAGCTTCTGTTTGTCTTTGGCGCATAAAATCAATAAGAGACTGAAATAACTGCCAGCCTCCTTCGTGCCAAAATACAGCTCCGGGACTTTCTTCTTGAAAATGAAATAAATCCATAACTTTTCCAAGTTTGCGATGGTCTCTTTTTTCGGCTTCTTCTATTCTTTGTAAATATTCATCTAACTCTTTTTTATTTCTCCAACATGTTCCATAAATTCTTTGAAGCATTTCATTATTTGAATCTCCTCGCCAATAAGCTCCTGCAAGTTTTGTCAATTTAAAAGCTTTTCCTATTTTTCCAGTAGAAGTTAAATGTGGACCTCTACATAGATCGTGCCACGTACCATGAAAATAAATTGAAATTTCTTCTTTGGTTGGAATACTTTTTATTATTTCAGCTTTATATAACTCTCCTTTTTTTTTAAAATGTTCTATTGCTTTATCTCTATCCCAAACTTCTCTAGTTGTAGGTTCATCACGATCAATGATTTCGCGCATCTTTTCTTCAATTTTAATTAAATCTTCATCGGTAAAAGGTTTTTTTCTAGAGAAGTCATAATAAAAACCATTTTCAATAACGGGGCCAATGGTAACTTGAGTATCTTTAAAAAGTTCTTGAACTGCCATAGCAAGAACATGTGCGGTGTCATGTCTTATAACTTCTAATCCGTAATCATCTTCAATTGTAATGATTTGTACCGTAGAATCTTTTTCAATAAATGTGCTTAAATCTTTAAAACTATCATTGACTTTTATAACCAATGCTTTTTTCGCAAGTGAAGGGCTAATAGTTTTTGCTATCTCATGTCCATTAACTTTTCCTGGAAATTGTAGTTTTTTTCCATCTAAAAGCGTGATGTTAAGCATGTCTCTTATTAAACTAAGGATTTATAAATTTCTAGTGTTTTAGAGCACATTTGATCCACCGTATAATTATTAATAACATTAGCTCTACCCTTTGCTCCTAAATCTTTTAAAAAAATTTTATCTTTTTTTGAAACTTCAATAATCATCTTTGCTAAATCTTTTTCATCATCAGATTTAAATAACCAGCCTGTTTGTCCATTAATAATTGTTTCATTGGAACCACCAATATTACTTGCTAGTATTGGTTTTTCCATTGCTTGTGCTTCGACTGCCACTCTACCAAATGCCTCTGGTTCAATAGAAGCTGATAATACTAAATCACAAGCATTATAAGCTGATGGCATAAAAGATTCGTGTGAAACAATCTTTACATTCTCTTCTAATCGATGCTCTCTGATAAAATCTAAGAGATATTCTCTATATTCAGTTCTACCTTGATCATCTCCAAGTATAATTGCGCTGATATTATTTAGTAAATTTTCTTCTTTTAAAAATAATAAGGTATTTAAAAAAAGAAACTGTCCTTTCCAAAAAGTTAATCTGCCTGGAAGTAATATTAAAAAATTATTAATAGAAATACCCCAACGCGTTCTAACGCTATTCAATTCTTCAATATTTGAATTTTTTGGGTTAAAATAATTAACATCAATTCCTCTTGGTATAAGAAAAATCTCTTTCGAGTAATTATAATTATTTTTTATATGCTCAAAAATAAACCTTGAACCAGCAATTACAGAATTACCTCTTAACATAATTGAATTGTAAAATTTTTTTAAAGGATTGTTAAAATTATAAGTGCCATGAAAAGTAGATATCAAAGGTACTGATAATAATTTACTTACAAAATAACATGACCAAGCCGGAGCACGACTTCGAACATGAATAATGTTAATTTTATAAAAAAAAACAATAAATAAAATTACAAATATATTAAAAAAAATTACAAATGGGTTTTTGCTCTGCACTGAAAACTTAAAAATTTTTACTTTGGTTTGATCAATATTTTTAACTTGTTCTCTTCCTGAACATAAAATTGCAGAAAAATAGTTTTGTTTAGCAATAAATTGTGCAATATCTTTGCAGCCTGTTTCTGCACCACCCACATCTAGTCTTGGAATAACTTGCAGTAAACGAATTTTTTTATCCATTGAATTAATATGCTATACTTTTAAAAATGAATAATCCAAAGCAAAATTTTTTTTTAACAAAAAATAATCAAAAAATTCATTACGAATTTATTAATAATAAAAGTCTAACTACAATTATTTTTCTTCACGGGTTAATGTCCAATATTCAAAGTAAAAAAGCTAAACACTTAAAAAAGTTTGTTAATAAAAATAAAATAAACTTATTATTATTTGAATATAGTGGTCATGGAAAATCCTCAGGAAAATTTACGGATTTTAGTATTAAAAATTGGGTTAATGATTCAAGATCAATTATAAAAAAATTTATCAAAAAAAATAAGATAGTTCTTGTTGGTTCAAGCATGGGCGCTTGGATTGGCGTTATATTGATTAAATATTTTTATCAAAGAATTAAAGGCTATGTTGGCATTGCTTCTGCTCCTGATTTTACAGAAGAATTAATATGGAAAAAGTTAAATATATCTGAAAAAAATAATATAAAAAAAAATAGAATCTACAAATTAAAGAGTAACCATAATAATTTTTACCCTATAACTAAAAAATTTATAATTGATGGAAAAAAAAACTTAATTCTTAATAAAAAAATTAAATGCAATTTCCCAGTTGAACTATTACATGGCATTAATGACTCTTCGGTTCCCTGGTTTTATTCATTAAAGCTACTAAAAACTCTTGTAAGTAAAGAAATAAATTTAACAATTATTAATGATGGCGATCATTCCTTATCGAGGACTCAGGATTTAAAAAAACTCGACTTAGCGATCAAAAATATTATTTAAAATACTTTTTAAACCTTCTTTATAAGTTGGAAAATATAATTTTACTTTTAAATCTTTTTTAATTTTTGCATTACTAACTTTTTTTGAATCTTTATAAAAATTTTTTATTTCACCTTCTTTTAAAGACTCAAAAGATACTGGGGATGGATTTTGAATTCCCATTAAACCACTAGCAAAAGATATAATTTTATCATAAGAGCATGGCCTATTATCTGCTACATTATAAATCTCTCCAGCTTTTGAATAAATTAAAGACTTGAATAAAACTTGAGCTATATCAGCAACATGAATTCTTGAAAAATAATGATTACTTTTTTTAATATAACGAATTTGACCATTCGCTAATCGTAAAAATATATTTCTCTCGGGAGAATAAATTCCAGACAGTCTAAATATTCTTGTTGGAATAAGGTGATGCTGATTTAATTTTAACCATTCATTCTCTGCTACAATTCTATTTATTCCTGTTTCATTATTAGTAAGTAATTTACTTTTTTCATTAACCCATTTTCCCTGATAATTTCCATAAACACTCGTTGATGAAAGATATCCTAGCCATTTAATTTTTTTATTTAAACGCATTTCATTATAAAAATTTTCAATGACTAAATCTTTTCTATTTTTTGGTGGTATTGAAACTAATATATGAGTTGCATTTAAAATATATTGCTTAATTTTTTTATCAAATTTATTATTCTCGAAATAAAAATTTTTATAATTAATATTTAAAAATTTTTTATTAGAACTTTTAGATCTTGAAGTCGTAATTAAATTAATTTTATATTTATTTTTTAAGAGTTCTTTTACAAAATATCTAGCCGTTAAACCAAAGCCAAAACAGAATAAATTAATTGATTTAGACTGCTTTTTCATGAACTGCCTTATTCGATAATGGTTGCTTTAACTTATCTAACATTTCTTTAGGGCAAATTTGATAAAAATTATTTTTTTCATTACTCCATTGTTGAATAATTTTTTTTGAATAAACTGATTGAGTTTCTTTTTCATGTAATTTTATTAAATTTAAAAGAAAATCGTTCCAATAATCTGTCTCTATTCTTTGCCAAATAACTGAGGATGGATTTACGTAATTCTCAAAACTATTTTCAGGATCATAAACAAATGCCATTCCTCCTGTCATGCCTGCTGCAAAATTATCTCCTACTTCTCCTAATATAACAACGGTGCCGCCAGTCATATATTCACAACCATTAGTTCCACATCCTTCTATAACAGCTGTAGCTCCTGAATTTCTAACTGCAAATCTTTCCCCTGCTTGTCCCGCCGCTAGCAATAGTCCTGATGTTGCGCCATATAAAACTGTATTTCCAATAATGGTATTTTTTGAAGTTTGTATTTCACTGTTCGCTGCTGGTTTTATAATTATTTTTGCACCAGATAATCCTTTGCCAACATAATCATTTGCATCACCTGTTATCTCTATTTTAATTCCAGAAACACCAAATGCCCCGAGGGATTGTCCAGCTGAACCTCTTAATTTAATTAAAATATGATCTTCGGATAATTTCTTGTTCTTAAATTGAGTTGTAATAATTGAACTTAATCTTGTTCCGACAGATCTATGAGTATTTTTTACAGCATAACTTAATTGAAACTTTTGTCCTTTTTCAATTAAGGAAAGTGAGTCTTTTATAATCTGTTTATCCAAACTATCTGGAACTTCCTTTCTTTCCCTTTTTAAACAATATCTTGGATTTTCTCCTGGATCCGCTTGAACTAAAAGTGGGTTTAAGTCTAAATCATCTAAATTAGCAGATCCTCTACTTACTTGTTTTAATAAATCAGTTCTTCCAACAATTTCGTTTAAAGATTTAAAACCAAGACTTGCTAAAATTTCTCTTACTTCTTCGGCTATAAATGAAAATAAATTAACAATTTTTTCTGGTGTACCTGTAAATTTTTTTCTTAATTCTTCATCTTGCGTGCAAATTCCAACGGGACAAGTATTGGAGTGACACTGCCTTACCATTATACAACCCATGGCTATTAATGAAGTTGTTGCTATTCCAAAATCATCGGCTCCCATCATTGCGGCCATAACTACGTCTCTCCCTGTTTTAATTCCTCCATCAGTTCTTAAAATAACTTCATGTCTTAAACCATTTAAAGTTAAAATTTGATTAGC
>RGRP01000220.1 GCA_010021145.1 Candidatus Fonsibacter lacus | reverse complement strand
GGTGCCGGGTCTCCTGTCAGCGCCCGCTCCGCAGCCTCTGCCACCAGATGCGGCTGAATGTGGGCCCGGTACGTCCGGGCGTGTTGCTGCGGGCTGTGTCCCATGAGCCTGGCCGCGGTGTAGATGTCCAGCCGGCTGCCCCCAGTGCGCCACAACCGCCCCGCGTAGGCGTGGCGCAGGGCATAAGGCCGCCATGGCATGCCCAGCCGGCGCAGCTCCTTGCTCAGCCACTTCGCCACCATGTCCGGCCGATCGTGCGCCGCACCCTGGAGGGTGGGCCGCAGCCGCCGGTCATACAGCCGGAACCGCTCCACCCACTCGCGGGGCACCGGCACCACGGTGCGGAAGCCGGTCTTGGTGGCCTCCTCCACCTGGCAGTAGTCCCGGTCGATCAGCACCGCGCCCTCGATCTCATGGGGCCGCAGGCCGTAGGTGGCCATCATCCCGAAATACCAGCTGGCCGGACCGGCACCCTCCACCCAGGCCACGATCTCCTCATCGGTCGGCACTGCCACCGGTGCTGCCTCGCGGTAGGTCGGTGACGGCACCTCAGGGAACGGCACCGCCACCAGCTTGGCCAGGTGCCGCAGCAGGTAGAACAGCTCCTTGTAGCTGCAGCTGCCCCGGTCGTACCGCTGCAGGGCTGCCGCCATGCTCTCGGTGTCGCAACGGCTGGCAGGCGGGATCTGCCGCAGGCGGCCCATGTAGTTGATCTCCCACGTGGCCTCGCTGGTGCGGCCCAGCACCACCCGCGCGCGGTGCAGCCGGGCAATCGCATCCCGCCACGTCAGGCCCTCATCCTGATCCAGCCAGTACGCCCAGCTGAACGACCCATCCGCCAGCTGCCGCTCCAAGGTCTGCAGCTGCTTCGCTGCTGCCCGCCGGTTGACCGGTGTGTCGTCCAGCCGCAGGGCAATCCGCTGCTGCTGGAGGCCCGGCTGCCCATCACGCCGCGGCACCCGTGCCAGGAGGTAAAGCCGGCCACGCTGGACGTTGATCGAGGCCATGGGTCGGAATACGACGCTGACGGGCAGGACAGAGGCACCCGAT
>RGRP01000219.1 GCA_010021145.1 Candidatus Fonsibacter lacus | reverse complement strand
ATTTGATGAAATAGAAAAGCAATTCCATAAAGCATGCTCATATTTTTAACACCAAAAACTGTTGTGATTGTTCCTTGAGTAGGTGGAATTGTTGAAAGCCAAAGTATTCCCATTAAAGATGCAAATACATAAGCTGTTAAATTTGAGACAGGAAATAAAATAAAGATTAAAATAATAACTGCGCGTGAGGCATAAATAAAACTTAAGATTAAAGGTTTTCTAATTTTAGATCCTAAAAAACCTGCATAATAAGTTCCAAAAATATTAAATAATCCTATTAAAGCTAATACAATCGTTCCAATTTGAGGTGATAGACCTCTATCAATTAAAAATGCTGGGGCATGAGTCATAATAAAAAGAATATGAAAACCACACACAAAGAAGCCAAAGCATAATAACCAAAAACCTTTATGGCTAAAGGCCTCCGTTAATATTTCTTTTAATGATAAATCTTGAACAGTTGTCTGTTGAATTGGTTTTTCAAACATAGGTACTGCTAGAACTAACATTATAAGCGTAAGTATAGATAAAATAGCAAATGCTAAAGCTGGACCAAAGTTTTGTAATAATGCTAATGACGCAGGTAACATTATAAATTGTCCAAGAGATGCGCTCGACATTGCAATTCCAATTGAAATACTTCTTTTCTCTGGTGTTACAGATCTACTAATAGCTCCAAAGATTGGAAATGTAACTCCTGATATTCCAATTCCTAAAATTCCTGATGCAATAACAAATCCTGTTTTAGTTGAGAGAAATCCCATTAAAAATAATCCTAGAGAATAAAGAATGCTTCCAACAAATACGACAATGCCCGCTCCAATCTTATCAGAAATTCTACCGGTAAAAGGTTGCCAAATTCCCCACATTAAATTTTGAAAGGCAAGACCGATTGCAAATACTTCTCTGCCCCACTGATTTTTTTCGCTTATCGGAATTAAAAAAATTCCAAAGGAATGTCGAATACCAAATGCAAGTGCAAGTAGAACTGACCCTGCAATTAATACAAATATTGGCTGTCTGAATTTATCTAATACTTGAAACATGCTT
>RGRP01000218.1 GCA_010021145.1 Candidatus Fonsibacter lacus | reverse complement strand
TGGAATACCTGCCCGGAATCGCATCGCGATTGATTGAGGAGTGAGGCGGCGTGCTATGTGGCCCGCTGTGCAGGTTTGGTAAGGTTCGGAGGGTGAAAGCATGAGTTACAGGTTTGAGATCGACGGAGATAAGCATGGGTACTTTTCGCGTATCGTCGCCAGCAATGGTGAGACCACGCATGTGAGCGAGCAGTACACCACCAAGGCGGCGGCCATCAAGACGGCTGAGCGACTGCTGGTGGATATCCTCGAGCAGAACCGAGTGGGCAACCGGATCGAGATCCGCGACGTCACAGGCGAGGACCCGACGCTGTGAGTCTGCAGCGGGCGATTGATCTGATCGTCGCACTGCGGAGACACCCCGAGGGACTGACGACGGCCCAGCTGTCCGAGGCTCTCGGGGTGTGCTCCCGCACTGTGCGGCGGTATCTGTCGGCATGGCAGATGGCGGGATGGGTCGAGGCGGAGCTGGGTGAGTGTGGCGTTAAGATTTGGAGGGTGGTGTGAGCCTAATTACGACAGCTGAACAGCTGGCGGAAGCGATCCGCAACGATCCGCAGCGAGTTGCGGAATACCTTCACCGAATCAACAGATTCGGCGGCCAGGCGGTCGGCTGCTCTGTGCTCGAGCATTCGTTGAGCGTGTATGACAGGCTGGCCGGTGCGCCTGCGAACGTGCGGCTGTGGGCACTATTGCACGACTGTCACGAGATCCTGACGGGGGACGTGGTGAGGCCGTACACTAACGGGCTGCTGGTCAACCAGCAAGACAGCATTGACCAGCGAGTGCGCGAAGCGCTGGGTCTTACGCTGTCCGATGACGATGCAATGGCGGTAACGCGTGCGGACGTGTGGCGAGGTGCTTGTGAGTTTCAGGAGGTCAACGCGGGCCGACGAGTCTACCACCATGTGTGGCCAACTATCGACTGGGTGCATCATGTGCGAGCGCTGCTGCGGGAGGTCGCCCGATGAGCGATGCCATTCTGACACGCAAGAAATCAGCCCAGCACCCTGCCACAATGGCGTGCCAAATCGCCACTAATTCTAACCT
>RGRP01000217.1 GCA_010021145.1 Candidatus Fonsibacter lacus | reverse complement strand
TCATTCTCAATTTCAACTTCTTTGATATAAATTTCTTCAAGGTAATTGTCCTCAAAATATTCTATCATTCCCTCAATACTATTAAAATCGAAGGCTTCTTTTTCTCCATTAATTTTTATACTTATCATATTTTTTCTTAAGTTAAGTTAATAAATAGGTTATGTGGTGTAAATTTAATTATTTTAATGGCAACAAAATATTGTTAGATCCATTAGTAATTACCGTTGTAGGAGCAACACCATTCCACTTCTCAGCGATTCTAGCATTAACTTCTACTTGTTTTAGTTCTACAATCTTTGGATTGCTCGTAATGGCGTTTGCGGTAATGCGAATTGCTTCTGCGTCAGCTTTTGATTTTATGATTGTTTGATCAGCTTCTGCTTGAATTTGCTGTTTTTTAATTTCAGCAGTTTCCGCATCTTGTTTTGCAATAACTTTCTTTTGTATAGATTCTTTCCATTGAGCGTTCTCAAACTCAAAGCTAGTAATTGAGATATCATCAATTATTGCTAAGTGATTAATTCTATCCGCTAATCTCTCCTTAACAAATTTACTCACCTCAGAACGATTTTGGATTAATTCTTCAGCAGAGTATTTCGCCAAAGCATCTCTAATACTCTCATTTGCTCTAGGAGCAATTAATGTTTGAAAAATGTCTCCCTTAATATTTTTTAAGTTTTCAAGAACTTTGTTTTCGGGTATCGCATAAAGGACACGATAGCTTACAGAAACGGGCTGTAAATCTTTTGTTTGAGTCCCTTTTAAATCAAAACTTTCTTGATGCTGTCTCAAAGAAAATATTTCAATAGATTGCATAAAAGGAATTTTAAAGTGAATGCCCTCTTCTAAGATTTTATTATGAATAACTCCAGCAGTTTTTCTTATGCCCACTTCGGAAGTTTTAATAATTTTTATTGAAAAAAAAATCAATATTAATGCTAATATTGATATAAATGTTATTGATACCGAATAATCTTTTTTCATATAGTTCATATTTTTAAATTTAAGTTAATAATTAAGTTAATAATTGCCTTTTTACAGAAGGCTAACTGCGATTGTAGTGGGAATCGAACCCACACAAACATAGCACTAGAACCTTTCTACCATTG
>RGRP01000216.1 GCA_010021145.1 Candidatus Fonsibacter lacus | reverse complement strand
GCAAAACTTGGAAATATGCTTAATTTAGGCGTTCATGCTGGACATGGTTTGAATTATCAAACCTCAAAAAAAATATCAGAGATTCATGAGATTGAAGAATTAAATATTGGCCATTTTTTTATATCGGAGTCGATATTTTTTGGTATAGCTAATGTCCTTAAAAAGTTTAACAAGATTTTAAAACGATGAATGTAATTGGACTTGGTACTGATATTGTAAATATCAATAGAATTAAAAAAATTTACACTAAGTATGGCAATCAATTTTTAGATAAAATTTTAACGGAGTCGGAAAAAAAAATTGAGAAAAAAAAATCTCGATTAAAAAATATTGAAACCATTGCAAAAAGATTTGCTGCAAAAGAAGCGATTTCTAAAGCGATTGGTCATGGATTTTCAAAAGGAATTCATTTTAAAAACATCGAAATATATAATGATAAGAATGGTAGGCCCTATGCAAATGTTAATGGTAAGGCAAAAATAATTCTTAATAAAATATCAAAAAAACATAATATTTTTTTAAGTTTATCTGACGACAAACCTTGGGCTGTAGCAACGGCCTTAATTACTTCTCAATGAAAAAAATTATTATTGAAAACGTTAAGACGCTTGTCTTTGCTTTTCTTATCGCTTTATTTATTAGAAGTTTTTTTTTTCAACCTTTTTATATCCCATCATCATCCATGGAAGAGAATCTGTTAGTCGGAGATAGATTATTTGTTTCAAAATTTACTTACGGATATAGCAAACATTCATTACCCTTTAGTCCAAATATTTCTGATAAAAGAATTTTCTTTTCTTCACCAGAAAGAGGAGACGTTATTGTTTTTAAAACACCTGAAGATAACGATACCGATTACATCAAACGTTTAATAGGACTACCCGGTGATAAAGTTCAAATGATCAATAGTGTACTACATATTAATAATAAGCCGATCAAAAGAGAATTTGTTAAGAATGATTTTGTACTGTGTGGAGGATCTAAAATTAAATCAAATTTTTATCTTGAAACATTACCTAATGGAAAGTCTTACGTAGCTGCTTACTCTGAAAGAAATTCATCAAAAGATACAGATGTTTATTTAATTCCTCAAAATAAATTCTTCTTTA
>RGRP01000215.1 GCA_010021145.1 Candidatus Fonsibacter lacus | reverse complement strand
GATCAGCAAGGATCAGCCGAGAATGTGGCGGTTGGCGACGGTTTGGGACGGATCGAGCCGAGGCTGGTTACGCCCGTCGAGGCTGGCCCGTCGTTGGCCCCTGCCCTGATCGAGTTCACGTCGCGGGTGATGCGTTTGGATTTGATGCCGCATCAGCAACGCGTCTTGACGGACATGTTGCGAACCGATGACAACGGCAACCTGTTGTTTCGGGAAGCGTTGGTGTCAACGGCCCGTCAGCAAGGGAAAAGTGAAGCCCTGAAAGCCCTGATCGGCTGGTGGTTGGCCGTTGAGGCGGTGCGCCGTGGCCGACCCCAAAACGTCCTGTTGGTGGCCAACAAACTTGACCGCACCATGGCCATGTTCCGTGCCTTGGCCGAGGTTCTGGAACCGGCGTTTGGGTGCACCGTCCGTTGGTCGAACGGCGCCGCCGCAATTGTCATGCAGGACGGGTCGACGCTGAAACTGGCGGCCGCCAAAGACAACCACCACGGATCCACCAACGACCTCATTTGCGTCGACGAGATTTGGGACGTTGGGCCCGGCGTCATCTACGACGCTTTGCGCCCGACCATGATCGCCCGGCCAAACCCGATGCTGGCCATGTGGTCAACTGCGGGTGACCAGTCGTCGACGCTGATGTTGCAGTTGCGGGAACAGGCAATTACCGCAATCGACGCCGGCCGTCGAGGCCGCCTGTATTTCGCGGAATGGTCACCCCCACCGGGGATTGACCCAACCGACCGGAAATGGTGGCCGTGGGCCAACCCGGCGCTCGGCCGCACCGTCTCGTGGGACGCATTGGAAGCCGCGTACGAATCACCTGATCGGACGTCGTTTCTGCGGGCGCACATGAACCTGTGGATCACATCAGCCGAATCGTGGCTACCGCACGGCCTGTGGGACACGTTGGAAGTCCCTGATAAGCCCCTAGGTGGCGTTCTAAGCGTCGAGGCGTCGCTGGACGGTTCTAGGTACGTCGGAATCCGTGCCGGGGTCGTAGCGGACGTCGTGGTGGCCACCGTCGAGTTTGTCGTCGAATCGGAAGCCGCGATGTGGCAGGCCGTTGAAGCGACAATGGCCGACCCCACGGTGCACCTGACCGTCCCA
>RGRP01000214.1 GCA_010021145.1 Candidatus Fonsibacter lacus | reverse complement strand
CTCGATAACTATCTGCTGGCCTTGGTGAACTGTATTTAAGCTTCCGCTCATTATTTCCTCAGCTTTCTCTGGTGATTTCCTGCATATCTTGCCAAATTCTGTAATGTGTAAGCGTTGAACTGTTCCCGACCGTGCCGAAGTAGTGACAGAATAAGAAGAGCCATTGCTGAAACGCATAATCTCCGTTGAGTCCGTGAGTAGCTTGCGATGCTCTTTTATCTCCGAAGGTAAGCGGTCGTAAGCATATCTTACTTTGTCCCTTAACAATTTTTTAGCGTCTTCTAAATCGTCCCCGATTAAAACGGCTGTAATGTTGCTGTTGAATAAGCAGTCATCAAGAAAATTAATACAATAAAATGTTGTGATGCCTAGTTGTCGAGCTTTAAGAATAATATTAAGCGGGTGCGTTTCGTTGATTAGCTCGCTTTGTGCTTCATTGCAAATAAATTTAAATTCTTTCCCATTTTCATCTTTGCAGTAATATAAATTAGACATTCGCCAAGCCTTGTTGCTCAAGAGTTCGGCTAATTTTCTTTTTTTTTCGTCCAGAGAATTATTCACAATTATTTATTATTATCAATTTCACTCAATACTTCACCGAGCCAAGAGCTTGTGGAGCTTGTGTCTTTTACTTCTGCTTGAATTTTGTGCGAATCTGCAAATTTGTTTCTATTCTTTACTGCAGCTTTGCGTCTATAGTGATGTGCTAACTCTCTTTGTCGCGTGATAACTGCGTTGTCATCGCCGACATTTATATTTAGAAGTGCTTCTTCTGCTTTGTCAAATGCTCTGTCAGCGCTGTTTGATAATGCTTCACGCGCGCGTGCGGAGAATTGCGAATGATTAATAAAATAATTCACTTCTCTAACATCAACTCTAAATTTAGTTGCAATATTTTTATAACTGAAGTCATTTTCGATCATCTCAATAACATCATCTGCACTTTCAATTAAGATTTCTTTTTGCGTCTTTTTTTTCATAAAATTAATTGTAATTTTAAATTATTTATAAATTAATTATGTAAACTTCTTTTGTCAATAGATTTCTTGTAAAAGATTATGTAAACTTAATTTCTAGCTAATGCTAGCAAATGCTAATTTTGCTAAAAAT
>RGRP01000213.1 GCA_010021145.1 Candidatus Fonsibacter lacus | reverse complement strand
CAGCATCAATAAAGATCTGTGCTTCGGAGTCACTAATAATATATTCAGCACCACCAAGGTAGTACGAATCAGCAGCAGCCAGCGTGTCTTGGCTTGGTGTCTGCTCTGTTGTCACTGTCGTTCCATTGACAATGAATGTATATCCACGTGGAATATCTGTTAGGTATGGATTAGTCGTACCTGTGATTGAGCCACCAGTAATTGGTCTAGCGGCAAGACGTGAATACGGAGTGAACTCTGTATAGTTCGCGCCCCACGTTTCCCAACGCCACGGTGTTGTCAATCTATAGGTCATAACTTCCTTTCCTAATTTGTTCACCACCAGGCAGGGTTTCAAGGCCCTGCCCGATAGACAACAAACTAGTTGATTGTTGTTGCAGTCTCGATGCGGTATAGAGCCGCTTCACGGAGACGGTTCCAGCCAGCAAATGTGTACCAGCCGATGGTGCGGAAACGACGGAGTGCGTCGATTTCTGGACCGATGACAACGGATGTGTCTTGAGCAAGTGCTTCTGCAAGTGCTTCACGACCAGCAACTACTGCCTTGTAAACAACGACAGAAGATGCGTTTGTTTCGGAAGGAACGCGTGGTGTCTCAACGATGTAAGCACCTTCCAACGCTCCGACTGCACCAGCGACGAACGGTGTGCGCTCGACGTACTTGGTGAGTTCCTGGAATCCACCAGTACCAGATTCAGCACGAAGATCGGCTGCCTGACGTGGGTGGACATATGCAGCATAGAGTTCGCCGATGCGAGGAACGGCCTTGTTGCTGCGGAGTTGTACAACAGCCTTACGGATAAGAGCGGTTGTCATTGTTCCAGATGCTGTTACGGATGCAGTACCAGTTGCGGTTCCGCCGTAGAGAGCATTGGAGCCACCAGTCAAGACGGACGATACAACGGTGTCGATTGAATCTGCAGCGTTGTACGCAATGATGTCAGCGAGTGCTGCATCTACGTCGTTGAAAGAAGTGAGGTTCAACTTCTTGGTGGTTGTTACGGCTGAGCCGTACTCGTTTAGAGTTACAGTAACCTGATTTGGGTTACCAAGTGCGATTGAGGAAACATCAGAAGTTTCTGTCAAAGTACCAGTCGCTGTTGCGAGATC
>RGRP01000212.1 GCA_010021145.1 Candidatus Fonsibacter lacus | reverse complement strand
AGCTTTTATAACAAATATCAGACTTGTGTTGCTTGCATGACACAATATGCATTTAATGCATAATTATTTATACGTAATTTAATGGAAGACTTGATGTTTGTTTTATTTCTTCCATTGAAAAAGAGGTTGCAACTGAAAAAATATCTATTTGATCTGTAAGTTTAGTATAGAATTTATTGTATTCTTCCATTGTTGGAACGAGTACTTTTAATAAGTAATCAATACTTCCGCTTAATCTATAAAATTCAACAACTTCAGGCATAGAGCTTATAATGCTTATAAATTTTTTAGCCCATTCCATATTGTGCTGATTAGTTCTAATAGAAACAAAAGCTACAGTTTTAAGATTAAGTTTATTACGATCTGCGACCGCAACCTTCTTCTTTATATATCCCTCTTTATATAATTTATTAATTCTAGCCCAACATGGAGTAGCTGAAAGGTTCACTTTCTTAGATAATTCAGCAATTGGAATGTCCGCATTCTCCTGAAGTTGGGATAATATTTTTTTATCTATCTCATTCATATGATTTTATTCTTATATAATTAACATATTTAAAATAAAATACTAGTTTTAGTATTTAAAAGATCAATTTTTAACTTATTTTTCTGCAAATATTGAATAAAGTAGAAATAAATACTAAATCAGCCTCACATTAAAAATTAATACAAAAGGAAATATAAAATGAAACTAATTAAAAAAGTAGTTCTACTTTGGGCTTTGTTATTTGCAGCACCAGTAGTAGCGGCTCCAAGTGATTTTTTAGTAAGTACTGATTGGTTAGAAAAAAATCTTAACAATCCTAAACTGAGATTGATTGAAGTCAGCGTTGATACTGGAGTATATGAAAGAGGTCATATTCAAGGTGCAGTAAATTTTAAATGGCACACTGATCTAGTCGATCCTGTAAAAAGAGATATCGCTAGCAAAGAAAATTTTGAAAAATTACTTCGTCAAGCAGGCATTAATAATGACAGCACAATTGTAATCTACGGAGATAGCAATAACTGGTTCGCTGCATGGGGTGCTTGGGTATTTGATATTTACGGAGTAAAAAATGTTAAGTTACTTGATGGTGGTAGAAAAAAATGGGAAGCAGAGAAAAGACCT
>RGRP01000211.1 GCA_010021145.1 Candidatus Fonsibacter lacus | reverse complement strand
TGCGCAGTCACAGAACAATCTGTTGGTAGAATATTTTTAGCTGGAATTGTTCCTGGTTTATTACTTGCAGCCATATTGATGATTGCAATTTACATTTATGCAAGAATAACGGGGCTACCTGCTTCGGAAAAAGCAAGTTTTAAAGAAGTTGTTGTTAGCGCAAAAGATGCCATTCCTGGTTTTCTTCTATTAGTAATTATAATGGGTGGAATTTATGGCGGAGTATTTACACCAACAGAGGCAGCAGCTGTAGCCGCAATTTATGCAGTTCTAGTTTCAATATTTATTTACAAAGATATCACTATTAAAGATTTACCTCATGTTTTTGTTGATGCTTCAAAAACAACTGTGATGATTATGTTTATTATTGCAAATGCTATTTTATTCGCTCACGTTTTAACAACAGAAAGAATTCCTCAAATTATTTCTGAACAAATATTAAATGCTGGTCTTTCCCCTTTAATGTTTTTAATTATTGTAAACATTATTTTAATTATTGCAGGTGACTTTATGGAACCTACTGCAATTTTATTAATTTTAACTCCAATATTTTTTCCAATAGCGATTAAACTTGGAATTGATCCAATCCATCTTGGAATTATTATGGTCGTAAATATGGAGATTGGAATGGTGACTCCTCCTGTCGGACTTAATTTATTTGTAACCAGTGGAATTACCGGGATGACTATTGTTGAAGTATTAAAAGGCGCTCTACCTTGGATGACAATCTTAGTTATATATCTTGGAATTATTACTTATTTTCCAAAAATTTCAACTATTCTCCCAGATTACTTAATGGGTCCTCAAACTCCTGTTGTTCTTAAACAAAGATAATTAATTGACTAATAAAATTAAAATTTTAGGGGATAAAATAGCAGAAGCTAGATTTAAAAAAAAATTTTTACCAAAAATTTCAAAATCTTTAATAACATGAAATGTATCAGTCCATTCATGAACTAAATCTTTTTTTAACCACTCTTCTAATTTATTTTTAAAAATGGGATCAGAAACTGTGAAATACGCAGCCCCTACATCAATTACTCTGTTTGCAAAAGGATGACTTCGTAAAGTTCTTAAGCCCAAACGGCCCCCAGGGTTTTTACCCTGATCAAAAA
>RGRP01000022.1 GCA_010021145.1 Candidatus Fonsibacter lacus | reverse complement strand
TTATTAAATATTGAATCATCACACACTCGAAGTAAAAAAACTTTTTGCAACGTTTTAATTGTCCAATTCGCTGATCCCGCGGAAGCAAACGGACCAAAAAAAATATCATTCTTATTTTGTTTACCTCTAAATTTTGTAATTTGAGGGAACAAATGTGATCTTGTTATTTGAATATAGGGAAACGATTTATCGTCTTTTAATAAAATATTATATCGAGGTTGATTTTTTTTTATAAGGTTAGCCTCAAGCAATAATGCTTCTGCCTCATTTTGAGTTGCAATAAATTCTAAATTTTTAGTACTGGAAATCATCCTCTCAGTTCTGATTGGCAAATATGAAGATGTAACGTAACTATTTAATCTGTTAGGTAAATTCTTTGCTTTTCCAACGTAAATTATGGTGTTTTTTTCATCCAACATTTTATAAACACCAGGACCATTAGAAAGAAATTGAATTTTACTTCTTAAAATTTCTTTTCCGTGCTCAAGATTTTTCATAATCATTTCTTGTTTTGAAGAATTCTATACCAACAGATTCAGTATTTTTGATTATGTCTAATTTTTCAATCTTAATTTTAATATTTAAAATATTTTTATTTTTGAAAATTTCCTCAATAAAATCATTGGCAAATGATTCTAAGAAATTATATTTTTTCTTTAAGAAAAAGTTAATTTTTTTAATAACTTCTTCATAATCAATTACCGAAGTTAAGTTTCCCTCGATAACTTTTGTTTTTGCACTTAAAATTTCAACATTGAATCTTAATTTTTGAGCTTTTAACTTTTCAAAAGCATGAAAGCCAATTATTGCTTTACAAACGTAATTTTTAATAAAAATTATTTCTTTGGACTTAGATTTAGATTTATTTTCAAAAAGTCTAATAATATTTGTTTTGTTTTTCATTTATTCATTAATTCCAATAATATCTGGAGTTTTCCAATTAAGACTTTGACCGCTGTCTATGGCTATAACTTGACCAGTAATTGTTTCGCTAATTGCTAAAAGATAGGCAGTTTTACATATGTCTTCAATTTTAACTGGTTTCCCTAGCAAAGTATTTTTTGATTGTTTGTTAAAATGTTTTTGTGTTTGTCTTTTATTTTTAAGCACAGGACCTGGAGCGATGGCATTTACTCTAATTTTAGGAGCTAACTTCATAGCGGAAGTTTTTGTTAGTGTATGTAGAGCCGTTTTACTAATAGTATAAGAGAAAAAATAAGGGGTTAATTTAAATATTCTCTGATCAAGAATGTTAATAATTGATTTATTATTTGATAAATCTTTAATCTTTGAAAATTCTTTGATGAGAATTGCAGGGGCAAGCAGATTAGTTTTTATATGACTATTCCAACTACTTTCATTAAAATTTAAAATATCATCAGTATTAAATACAGAAGCATTGTTAATCACACAGTCTATGCTTCCTAATTTTTTTTTTGCTATAGTAATTATTTTTTTTATTTTTTTTGTATCTAAAAGATTAGCTTGGATACAAACACATTTTACTGAATATTTTTCTATTTCTTTTTTAAGAATAATGGCTTGTTTTTTTGATTTATTAAAATGTACAGCAATATTCCAGCCCATTTTTGCAAAGTATAAAGATAATTCCTTACCAATTCTTTGAGATGCTCCTGTAATTAAAATATTTTTATTCATATTATCTTTTTCTTTTTGCGATCATTCCAGCTTTTCCTTGTGTGGATCTTCCAGTTAATTCTTTATGAATATTATTGTTATAAACTTTAATTTTAGTACTCATATTAATTTCTAATTCTTTTTCTTGAAGTTTTCTTATTTCATCTCTTATCTTTGCAGCCTGCTCAAATTCTAGATTATCAGCTGCTTTTTTCATTTCTTTATCTAACATTTTTAGATGTTTTTTTAGATTTCCACCAATAGGAATATCATCATTAAAAGTCACGTAATCCTTTTCAAAAACTCCCTCAAGAATATCGTTAATTTTTGATTTTATAGACTGTGCGGTTATTTTATTCTTTTTATTATATGCAATCTGTTTATCTCTTCGTCTATTAGTTTCATTAATAGCTTTTTTAATGCTTTCAGTTTGCTTATCTGCATACAAAATAACCTTTCCATCAACATTTCTTGCGGCTCTACCTATTGTTTGTATTAAAGATATTTCTGATCTTAAAAAACCCTCTTTGTCTGCATCTAAAATTGCAACAAGTGAACACTCAGGTATATCCAAACCTTCTCTTAGTAGATTAATTCCAACTAATACATCGAATACTCCAAGTCTTAAATCTCTAATAATTTCTATTCTTTCCAGAGTATCAATGTCTGAGTGCATGTAACGAACTTTAATCCCGTTTTCATCAAGATACTCTGTCAAATCCTCAGCCATTTTTTTTGTAAGCGTAGTAGCAAGTACTCTTTGATTTTTTTTTGCAACGTTGAGACATTCATTCAATAAATCGTCAACTTGATTTTTAGCCGGTCTAATAAAAATTTGTGGATCTATAAGTCCTGTAGGTCTTATAATTTGTTCTGCAAATACTCCTTTGCTTTGTTTTAATTCCCATTCGCTTGGTGTTGCAGATACAAAAATTGTTTGTGGTCGCATCATGTCCCATTCTTCAAATTTTAAAGGTCTGTTATCCATACAAGAAGGAAGTCTAAAACCATAATCTGACAAAGTTTTTTTTCTAGTATAGTCTCCTTTGTACATTCCATTTAGCTGAGGAATAGTAACATGGCTTTCATCAACGAATACTAAACAATTATCAGGAAGATATTCAAATAATGTTGGAGGTGGTTCACCAGGATTTCTTCCTGATAAAAATCTCGAATAATTTTCTATTCCAGCGCAACTTCCTGTAGCTTCAATCATTTCGAGATCATATCTAGTTCTTTCTTCTAATCTTTGAGCTTCTAAAAGTTTTTTCTCGTTTCTAAATTTTTCTAAAGTTAAAATTAATTCTTTTTTTATTTCTTTAATTGCTTTTTCTACTGTTGGTCTAGGAGTGATGTAGTGGCTATTTCCATACAATTTTATTAAATTAATTTCTTTATTGTCAGCTCCAGTCAGGGGATCAAAAGACTTTATTTGAGTTATTTTATTACCCTCAATTGTAATTCTCCATGCTTCATCTTCATAATGAGATGGAAAAACTTCTATATTCTCTCCTCTAACCCTAAAAGTTCCCCTATAAAAATTTTGATCATTTCTTTTGTATTGTAGTTCAACAAGTCCTTTGATTATTTTATCTCTTTCATAACTTTCATTTTTTCTAAAAATCAAAGTCATTTTACTGTAAGAGTCCACAGACCCTAATCCATAAATGCAAGATACGCTTGAAACAATAATCACATCATCTCTTTCCAAGAGAGACCTGGTGGCCGAATGTCTCATTCTATCTATTTGTTCATTTATAGAAGCTTCTTTTTCTATATAAGTGTCAGATCTTGGTACGTAAGCCTCTGGAGTATAGTAATCATAATAAGAAACAAAGTACTCAACAGCATTATTAGGAAAAAAATTTTTCATTTCACCATATAATTGGGCAGCCAAAGTTTTGTTTGGAGCAAGAATTAAAGCTGGGCGATTTAATTCTTCAATAATCTTAGCCATCGTGAAAGTTTTTCCAGAACCCGTGACCCCAAGTAAAACCTGATTTTTTTTGTTATTTAATATTTCTGTTTTTAAAAAAGAGATAGCCTTAGGTTGATCACCCGCAGGAGTGTATTCAGTTATTAGTTGAAATTTTTTTCCACCTTCTAATTTTTTTGAAGAAAGTTCTTTCGTATTTGATTTTTCTAATATATTAGTTCCCGAAAGATTTTGCATACTCCAAAATATAATTAATTTAGATGTCTATACTATCAACTTCTTTATCGAGAATAAAAGAATCTCCTACAATTGCAATTACTCAGAAAGCTAGACTCTTAAAAGAAAGTGGAAAAGAAGTAATAGCACTAGCATCTGGAGAACCAGATTTTGATACTCCTGATAATATAAAAGCAGCGGCAATTAAAGCCATTAAAGAAGGTCAAACAAAGTATACCGCCGTTGATGGAACTCCAGAGTTAAAAAAAGCAATTGTTAATAAATTTAAAAAAGAAAATAACCTAAGTTTTGATGTAGATAATATTACGGTTGGCACGGGTGGCAAGCAAGTAATTTATAACTGCATTCTTGCAACCATTAATCCAGGCGATGAAGTTATTATTCCGGCGCCTTATTGGGTTTCATATCCTGATATGGTTTTATTGGCTGGAGGAACTCCTAAATTTGTAGAGTGTGATGAGCGAAGTGATTTCAAAATTTCTGCTGATCAGCTTGATAAAATGATAACAACTAAGACAAAGTGGTTTATTTTAAACTCACCAGGAAATCCAACTGGAATGTGCTATTCAAGATCAGAATTAACAGAGTTAGCAAAAGTCTTAAAAAAACATAAACATGTAAATATTTTAACAGATGATATTTATGAACATATCATTTACCAAGACAAAGGTTCAAATGATTCAAAATTTGTAAATATTTTAGAAATAGACAATTCTTTAAGCGATAGAACTCTAGTCGTAAATGGAGTTAGTAAAGCGTATGCAATGACAGGATGGAGAATTGGTTATGCCGCAGGCTCAAAAACTTTAATAAAAGCAATACAAAAGATTCAATCTCAATCTACAACTAATCCATCTTCTATTAGTCAGGCAGCAGCAGTTGAGGCGCTTAATGGAGATCAGAGCTTTATTAATCCTAGGGCTATAGAATTTAAAAAGAGAAGAGATTTTGTTGTTAGCTCTTTAAATAATACCAAAGGATTAACCTGTGTTAATCCACAAGGTGCTTTTTATGTTTTTCCAAATTGTAAAAAATTAATGAACAAAAAAACATCTAGTGGAAAAATTATTAAAAATGACACAGATTTTGCAACTTACTTATTAGAAGAAACTGGCGTTGCTATTGTTCAAGGCTCAGCATTCGGGTTAGAAGGTTATTTTAGAATTTCTTATGCAACTTCTATGCAGATTTTAGAAAAAGCTGTAGCTAAAATTAAGAGTTTTTGTGAAAGTTTAAAATAATTTTAGTGATTAGATAAATATCTCTCAGCTTCAAGAGCAGCCATACATCCCATTCCTGCAGCTGTAACAGCTTGTCTGTATAATTTATCTTTCACATCTCCCGCAGCAAATACTCCAGGAATATTAGTTTTTGTGGAGTCGGGTTGAGTTGTTATATAACCGCTGCTATCCATATTAATTTGCCCTTTAAACAAAGCTGTTGCCGGATCGTGTCCAATTGCAACAAAAAGTCCGTGAGTTTGCAGTTCTGTAAATGTATTTGTTTTAATATTTTTTAATTTAACTGCAGTTACCCCTTTAGGATTTTCTGTTCCAATAATTTCCGAAATAACACTATCCCAAATCACATTGATTTTAGGATGAGAAAATAATTTTTTTTGCAACAATTTTTCAGCTTTTAATTCATTTTTTCTATGAACTAGCGTTATTTTTTTTGCAAAATTTGTAAGAAATAAAGACTCTTCAACTGCAGAATTTCCACCACCCACAACAACAACATCTTTATTTTTATAAAAGAATCCGTCACAAGTTGCACAAGCAGAAACACCAAATCCTTTATATTTTTCTTCAGAGTCCAAATTTAGCCATCTTGCCTGCGCGCCAGTTGAAATAATAACACTTTCAGCAAGGTAATGATTTCCAGAGTCTCCAATTATTTCAAAAGGTTTTTTATTAAAGTTAACTTTAGAAATGTGATCTTCTATAAATTTTGTACCAACCTTTAATGCCTGTTCTTTCATTTGCTCCATTAACCAAGGACCTTGTATTACATCTGCAAATCCAGGAAAATTTTCAACATCAGTAGTGATCGTTAACTGACCACCTGGCTGTGAACCAGCAATAAGAACCGGTTCAAGCATTGCTCTTGCAGCATAAATTGCCGCTGTATATCCTGCCGGACCGGATCCAATAATAATTACTTTATTTACCTTATCGACATTCATTGTAGATTTTAATTAATAATACTTATAATTAATTATCATTTTAAACAATGAGATATTTTAAAGCATTATTATTAACTGAAGGCGCTCACGGTATGGTAAGCCAGGTAGAAGGTTTAGCAAAAGCTTTAAAGTTGGATTTTAATCATTGTTTTGTAAATTTAAAAAATCCTTGGAGATACTTTCCTATAAACCTAGTTCCCATTAGCAAATCTGTTATTGATGGAAAAATTCCTGATCAAATAGAAAATCAAGTACTGATTTCATGTGGTAAAAATAGCATTATTTCTTCTTTATTTTTAAAAAAAAATAATAAAAATTTATTTAATATTCATATTCAAAATCCTAAAGTTAATTTTTCAAATTTTGATTTAATTGTTGCCCCAGAACATGATCAAATAAAAGGCATTAATGTATTAAGTACATTTGGCGCTCTTCATTATATTACCAAAGAAGAGATAGATAACAGTGGCAATTTTTTTTCAAAATATAATTTATCTGAAAAAGATAAAATTGTTTCTTTAATTTTAGGAGGGCCTAATAGATATTATGATTTCAATGAAATTGATCTTGGGAATATTTTTTTTTCAATAAAAGATAATTTTTTAGATAAAGATTTTAAATTAATTATTGTTAGATCAAGAAGAACCCCTGATAATATTATTGATTTTGCTAAAAAGTTTTTTTTAAATTCAGCTGTTATTATTGATTTTGTAAGTAAAGAATTTTATTTATCAGCTCTTAAATTATCCAAAATAATTATTGTAACCTGCGATTCTACTTCAATGATTTCTGAGTGTGCGATCACACAAAAGCCAATATTTGCAGCTAAAATGAAGGCTAAGAGAAGAAACTCTAGATTTGAATATTTTCTTAATAGTTTTAAGGCAAAAGGAATTATTAGATTTCTTGGAGAAAATATAGATTATTGGAATTACCCTTTGCTTGATGAGACAAATCGCATTGCAACAATAATAAAAGAAAGGTTAAATAAAATTTAATGAGTTTTTTAAAATCATTTCAGACTAATTCAGTTTATTCTAGCTATCCATTTGACCATTGGGAGTTAACTGAGCCTTTAACAAATCAACAAATAAAGGAAATTTGCGAAGCTAAAGTTCCTGAAGTTAAAATTGATTTTGATGGCACTAGGGCAGTGGATGGAGGCGCAGGAGCATATAGAGCAGGAGACCCAACTGGTGGTAAAGCAGGGAAGATAAGAGAGTTTGTTACAAAAGATAATTACAAAGACTACCCCCATTTAAAAAAATTTATTGACGAATTATGCAAGTTGGAAACAGCAAAATATATTGGCTCGAAAATAAAAAAAGATTTAAGCAAAGCCTATGTACGAGTTGAAATTATTGCTGATAGAGTTGGGTTTTGGCTTAAACCTCATTGCGATATTAAAGAAAAATTAATGTCATGCCTGTTGTTTGCTAATCCAGATAATTATGAGTCTGAAGAGTTGGGTACGGATTTTTATGACAAAAATCTAAAGTTAGTAAAAACTGTGCCTTATAAAAATAATTATGGTTATGTTTTTACAAGTGGTCCTGACACTTGGCATGGACTTGAAAAAAAAGAAATCAAAAGAGACAGAAGATGTTTACAAGTAAATTATGTAACTTTTGAAACTGATTGGAAAGTTAATTAATTTATATCCTGCAAAGCCAGAACTTCAAATTTAGAATTTTTTAAAGATTTAATAGCTTCAGTAATTGCATTGGCTCCAGCAATGGTTGTGTAGTAAGGAGTTCCACTTGTAAGGGCTGCTCTTCTCAGAGAAAAAGAATCTTTTATAGATTGTTTACCTTGAGATGTATTAATGACTAAAGAAATTTTCTTTTCATTAAGGGAGTCTTCAATATGAGGCTTTCCTTCCATTACTTTATTAATTTTTTTACATTCAACTCCTGATGAATTTAAAAAATCAGAAGTTCCAGAAGTTCCAAGTATATCAAATCCTGTTTTTTTTAATTCTTGTGCGATCTTAAGAATATATTTTCTGTCATCTTTTTTAACTGATAAAAAAGCAACACCAGATTTTGGAATTTTATTTCCTGTTGCAAATTGACTTTTTGCAAAAGCAAGACCGAATGATTTATCGATTCCCATAACTTCTCCCGTTGATTTCATCTCCGGTCCTAATAAGGTGTCTACATTTGGAAATTTGTTAAAAGGAAATACAGCCTCTTTAACAGAATACAATTTATGATTTTTTTTATTTAAATTTAGATCTTTTAATTTTAAACCAGACATTATTTTTGTTGCAACTTTTGCAATAGGAACTCCAATAGATTTCGCTACAAACGGTACGGTTCTGCTAGCTCTTGGATTGACTTCTAGGACATAAACTTGATCGTCTTTTACAGCAAATTGAATGTTCAAAAGTCCCAATACTTTTAATCCAAAGGCAATTTTCTTTGTCTGTTTTGATATCTCCTCGATAATATTTTGTTTTAATGAATATGGAGGAATGCAACATGCGGAATCCCCAGAATGAATTCCTGCTTCTTCAATATGTTCCATTATCCCGGCGATAAAAACATCTTTGCCATCGCAAATCGCGTCAACATCCACTTCAATTGCATCGTTAATAAACTTGTCTATTAGAACAGGATCATTTCCTGAAACTTTAACTGCTTCTTTTATATATTTTTTAAGATGGTCTTCATCGTATACAATTTCCATAGCTCTACCGCCTAAAACGTAAGAAGGTCTAATGACTATCGGGAAATTTATTTTTTTTGCGATTTCAAGCGCTTCAGACTCTGATCTTGCAAGCCCACTTTCTGCCTGAAGTAAATTTTCTTTGATTACAAAATTTTTAAATTTTTCTCTATCTTCGGCAAGATCAATAGACTCAAGTTGTGTGCCTAAGATCGGAATATTATTTTCATGTATAAATTTTGCAAGCTTTAATGGAGTTTGACCTCCAAATTGAACTATAACTCCAAAAAGAGAACCGTTGCTTTTTTCTTTATTAATAATTTCAATTACATGCTCCTCAGTCAAAGGCTCGAAATACAATCTATCACTTGTGTCATAATCTGTTGAAACTGTTTCTGGGTTGCAGTTAATCATTATGGTTTCGTAATTAATTTCTTTCAATGCGTAACTTGCCTGACAACAGCAGTAATCAAACTCTACTCCTTGTCCTATTCTATTCGGCCCACTACCTAAAATAATGACCTTTTTTTTATTTGTTGGGTCAGACTCGCAGGCACTTAGATCATTGCTTCCATAAGTAGAATACATATAAGGAGTTTTAGAATCAAATTCTCCAGCGCAAGTATCGATTTTTTTGTATACAGGGTGAATTCTAAATTTATTCCTAGCAGATCTAACTTCATTACTTTTTATTTTTAAAATCTTTGCAATTTTTTTATCCGAAAAACCTATTGATTTAATGTATTGAAGTTTTTCTTTATTATTTAAAACATCTTCATCCTTAATTTGAGTTTCCACAATAACCAGTTCCTGTATCTGTTCTAAAAACCATTTATCTATTTTTGTCATTTCATAGATTTCATCTATTTTTAGATTTTGTCTAAAAGCTTCAGCTACATAAAGTATTTTTTGAGGAGTTCTCTCTATAAGTTTTTTCTTTAAATCTTGCATATTTATTTTTTCATTTTGATCAAATCCATCAAGTCCAATCTCTAATGAACCCAATGCTTTTTGAACAGATTCTTTAAAGTTACTGCCAATAGACATTACTTCACCAACAGACTTCATGGCTGTTCCTAGTATTGCCTCAGTATTTTTGAATTTTTCAAATGCAAATCTTGGAATTTTTGTTACTACATAATCAATAGTAGGTTCGAATGATGCAGGAGTTGTGCCTGTGATTTCATTCTTTAATTCATCTAAAGTATAACCAACAGCAAGTTTTGCAGCCACTTTTGCTATTGGAAATCCAGTTGCTTTTGAAGCTAGCGCAGAAGATCTAGAGACTCTTGGATTCATCTCAATAATAATCATTCTTCCATTTTTGGGATTGATTGCGAATTGAACGTTAGAACCTCCAGTTTCAACTCCTATTTTTCTAATACATTTAAAAGAAGCATCTCTCATGATCTGATATTCTTTATCAGTTAAAGTTAATGCCGGAGCTACAGTAATAGAGTCTCCAGTATGAATTCCCATCGGATCAACGTTTTCGATAGAGCAAATAATAATACAGTTATCATTTTTATCTCTCACTACTTCCATTTCAAATTCTTTCCATCCCAAAAGAGATTCCTCTATTAAAACTTCTTTTGTTGGAGAAAGATCAAGACCATTTGCTATAATTTTCAAGTACTCTTCTTCAGTGTAAGCAATCCCGCCACCAGAGCCGCCAAGTGTAAAAGAAGGTCTGATAATTGCTGGTAGGCCAATTGATTTTAAACTTTTCTTTGCATCCTCAATTGATCTACAAATTGTAGATTTTGCACACTCCAGACCAATCTCTGTCATATTTTTTTTAAATTTTTCTCTGTCCTCAGCATTTTCTATAGCTTCAGAATTAGCGCCTATTAATTCAATATTGTATTTTTTTAAAATGCCATCCTTCTTAAGTGCCATAGCAGCATTAAGTGCGGTTTGACCTCCCATAGTTGGTAGTATTGCATCAGGTTTTTCTTTTTTAATAATCTCTTCTATAATTTCAGTGGTAATAGGTTCAATATAAGTTTTATCAGCAACATCTGGGTCAGTCATAATTGTTGCAGGATTTGAATTAATTAAAATAATTCTATACCCATCAGATCTTAGTGCTTTGCATGCCTGTGTTCCCGAATAATCAAATTCACATGCCTGACCAATAATAATAGGCCCAGCTCCGATTACTAAAATTGATTTTATGTCTTTTCTTTTAGGCATTAATTTTGTTTTTTTCTATTAAATTTATAAAATCTTTAAAAAGATAATTGCTATCATGTGGACCAGGAGATGCTTCCGGATGATATTGAACTGAAAATACCGGTTTAACTTTTGATTTTATGCCTTCAATAGAAGCATCAAAAAGGGACACATGAGTAATTTCAACATCTTTAGGCAGGCTATCTTTTGTAACTTCAAAACCATGATTTTGACTTGTAATTTCTACTTTATTATTTGTTAAATTTTTAACAGGATGATTTGCTCCTCT
>RGRP01000210.1 GCA_010021145.1 Candidatus Fonsibacter lacus | reverse complement strand
AAAAAACTTATTGACAATTAAAAAAGCCTTCAATAATATGGCTTGAGATACTTTTAAAAAGTATTATTATTAACTTAATTTAAATATATATGACAAATGAAATTATTAAATTAGAAAATTTAGAATTAACTTTAACAAAAGAATTATTATTAAATCCTGAAACTCTTAAAAATATTCAAGATGGAATTGAAAATTTAACAAAAAATGTTTATGATTTTTCAACAATTGAAGGAATAAAAGATGCTAAAGAATTAAAAACCAAGGCAAACAAATTTGTTAAACAATTAAAAGAATTTTGCGACCCGCTAGAAGCTGATGGAAAAAAAATTGCAGATGCTAGAAGTATAATCACTCAAAAATTAACTACAGGCAAAGATAATGTTATTGATAGAATCTTAGCCCCCGTTATTGTTGTTGAAGATAAGCTAAAACAATTGAAATCAAAATTATACATTGCAAGCGTCAATGCTCAGTCAAATCTTTTGGCTTTGGAAGAGTTAAGACAGTATGAAAATGTTGATTGGTTAGCTTATAATGACGAAGCTAATAAACTTATTTCTCAACAGAAAACTTTTTTAGAAAATGAAAAAATTAAATTTGATGAAATAGCTAGAATTGCAAAAGAGGAAGAGGAAAGAAAAAGAGTCGAAAGAGAAAAAGAAATTGAAGAAAAAGCCAAAAAAGATGCTGAGGAAAAAGCCAAAAAAGAAATTGAGGAAGCTAATCGCAAAGCTCAAGAAGCTATTGCCGAAGCTGAACGCAGAGCAAAAAGAGCTGAGGAAGACGCAATAAGAGCAAAACTTGAGGCAGAGGATAAAGCAAAAAAAGATGCTGAGGATTTAAGAATAAAGCAAGAGCAAGAAATTAGAATCGCAAAAGAGGAAAAAGAAAAGAAAGAAAAAGATGTTGATAACAAAAAAAGAATACATAATGAAATTTTGGAAGATTTAAAAAATAAATCTACTTTAGGCGAAGACTTAGCAAAAGAAGTTATTACTTTGATTGCTAAAAATGAAATTAGAAATTTAACAATTAAATACTAATAAAATCTACACCACAAAACCTTTTATTAACTTAACTTAAAATAACTATATGGAAGAAACAAAAGAACTAACAAAATTTGAAACTTTATTGCAATTA
>RGRP01000209.1 GCA_010021145.1 Candidatus Fonsibacter lacus | reverse complement strand
ATTATTGCTTTGATAATTGGATCCATTTTATCTTATCTTTTTTTTTCTAAACAAGATTTAATTGGAGAAATTCCAAAAGGACTTCCCTCATTTCATTTTACCTTGCCTAAACCAAATCAATATTCAGCCGTACTTTTTTATTCTATAGCTCTTGCTTTAGTTGGAATTATAGACAGTTTATTAACAGCAGTAGTTCACGATCGAATTACACTTACTAAACATCTTCCAAATAAAGAATCCATAGGACAAGGAATTGGTAATTTTGTTGCTGGTTTATTTGGCGCTTTAGCTTCAACAGGTGCTGCAATGAGAACTGTTGTTAATCTTAAAACTGGGGGCAAAACTCCAATGTCAGGTATTATTCATTCTATAACTCTTGCTCTTATTGTATTTGTTTTTTCTCCTTTAGTTAAAGTAATACCCCTTGCGATTTTGGCTGCAATTTTGATTAAGACTGGACTTGATATTGTTGATTGGGAATTTTTAAGAGAGCTCAAAGGAAAAAGTAGAGTTGATGTTATTACAAAATTTATAGTTCTTATTCTTACTGTGTTTACTAATTTAATATTATCAGTGTTTGCAGGAGTCATTTTTTATTTTACTTTAAAATTCTTCTTAAAATCTAGGAAAAGCGCTTAAAAATACTGTTTTACTAAAAATTTTTAATGGTAATGTGACTTCATGTTTTTGGGGATTCCAATAGAGTTTTATCTATTCGCACTTATATTATTATTTGTTGCTCTGTTTCATAACCATGTTTTAAAAACGGCTCTTATAGGTCTAACAGTTGTAACTTTTTATAAAATTTTTTTTGCAGGATTTAAGACAGGCGCAGGTTTAAATGGATTTATAATTCATCTAAGTCATGAGTGGGTAATTATTATTAATCTTTTATGTCTATTGGTAGGATTTGCTTTACTTTCAAATCATTTTGAAAAAAGTAATATAACAGACAAAATATCTGTTATTTTGCCGGAAGGATGGAAAGGTGCATTTACATTATTAGCTTTTGTTTTTTTTATTTCATCGTTCCTAGATAATATCGCCGCTGCAATTATTGGAGCGACAATTGCATCTAATCTTTTTAATAAAAAAGTTCACATAGGTTATCTTGCTGCTATTGTTGCAGCTTCCAATGCTGGCGGTTCAGGCAGCGTTGTAGGAGACAC
>RGRP01000208.1 GCA_010021145.1 Candidatus Fonsibacter lacus | reverse complement strand
TCTCCTTTGGAAGCTTTTTCTTTAAAATTTTTAACCACTGATCAATATCAGCTTTTGGAAGTGAAGATATGAATGGAACGATTGATTTCATTGGTAATATTTATTTAATATAATTGACAATAAAATAACATAAAATTAGTTTACCAACTAAATTCATGAACGCCTTTAATAACAAACGAAATTTCTTTAGAGTTGCAAAAGACAAATCTTTATCTTTTCTATTATTATTACTAGCAAGTTGTACATCCGTTCCAGTCACTAATAGAAGCGGAAAAGAAGACCAAACTATTTTTAAAAAAGAAGAATCTTACATTAGACCTTATCATCATTTACCCGATGGAACTTTTAGAAATCCTGAGGGAAGTATTGAAAGAGAAGATTACGAATTTCCTTGGTTTAAATTTACTAAAGAAAGAATGGCAATTAAAGTTAAAGTTCCTGAAGATCATGTTATTCCAAAAGATAAAGTACTTCCAAGTTTAACAGCCTTAGAAAATGAAGACACCATCACTTGGATTGGTCATGTTACTTTTTTAATTCGATTAGGTGGCAAAACTATTATTACCGATCCTTTCTTTTCACCTAATGCTGGTCCTGTTGCACTTGGACCTAGACGATATATTGATCCTGCAATTAAATTAGCAGATCTTCCAAAGACAGATTTATTATTACTCACTCACAATCATTATGATCACTTAGATGCGGAGGCGACTAAAAATTTTCCACATAAAAAAACAAAAGTACTCTGCCCTTTAAAACTCTCAAAATTTTATAAAGACTACAGTTTTAAAGATGTGAATGAGATGGATTGGTATCAAGAAAAACAATTGGATGATTTAAAAATAACTTTTCTTCCTGCCATTCATTGGTCGAAAAGAGAATTATTTGATCGCAACAGAACATTGTGGGGAAGTTATTTAATTGAATATCAAAGAAAGAAAATTTTATTCTGCTGTGACACTGCATCAGGTGAAGTTTATAAAAAATTAGGAAGAGAATACGGTCCAATCGATATTGCCTTCGTTAATATTGGAGCTTATGAGCCTGTTGAAATTATGAAATATTCCCATGCAAATCCTGCGGAAGCTTTAGATATTGGTAGAAATTTAAGAGCTAGAAAAGTAGTAGGGATGCATTGGGGCACGATCTTAATGTCACTAGAAGATCCG
>RGRP01000207.1 GCA_010021145.1 Candidatus Fonsibacter lacus | reverse complement strand
GTTACAAAATTATAAATTCCGCCTTTTCCTTCTTTATCTCCTGGATACCAGTTTTGAACGGTTGAATATTTAATCTCAGCATCATCCAGTGCAATCAGTTCAACATTTGCAGCATGAAGTTGATGCTCATCTCGCATAGGTGCAGTGCAACCTTCTAAATAACTTACGTAACTTCCTTTATCTGCAATAATTAAAGTTCTTTCAAACTGACCTGTATTTGATGCATTAATTCTAAAATATGTAGAAAGTTCCATTGGGCATCGAACGCCCTCTGGAATGTAAACAAATGAACCATCGGTAAACACTGCTGAATTTAAAGTTGCAAAGTAATGATCTGTTAAAGGAATAACTGAACCTAAATATTTTTTAACAAGCTCTGGATGTTTTTGTACTGCTTCAGAAATTGAACAGAAAATAACTCCGATATCTTCTAATTTCTTTTTAAATGTAGTTGCAACCGAAACAGAGTCAAATACAGCATCCACTGCAACTCCTGCTAATCTTTTTTGTTCATTAAGAGGAATGCCCAATTTTTCATAAGTTTTTTTAATTTCAGGATCAATTTCATCTAATGATTTTGGTCCTTCTTTAAAATTTTTTGGCGCTGAGTAATAATATAAAGCCTGATAATCAATCTTAGGGTATTGTGGTTTTTGCCAGTTTGGCTCCTTCATCGTTTGTAATCTTTCAAATGCTTTTAATCTCCACTCTAGTAACCACTGTGGCTCTTTCTTTTGTTTAGAAATAAATTGAATAACTTCTTTATTAAGACCCTTTGGAGCTCTTACGGATTCAACATCTGTTACAAATCCATAAGCATAATCCTGCTTAATTTGTTCTTGGATTAGATTATCTGACATTTAATGCTCCATTTTTAAAACAATCAGACTTCCAAACATTAAAGAAAGTCTCAACTTGTTCTTTTGTTGAATCCCAACCTAGACTCACACGGATTGCTGAATGAATATATTTATCATCAACCTTCATTGCTTTTAAAACATGAGAAGGTTCAACTTTTCCAGATGAACAAGCAGCGCCTGAACTTACGCAAATTCCTTTTTGATCAAGGGCAATTACTTGGTTTTCACTCGTCATTGATGGATAAGCAAAATAGCAAGTGTTTGCTAGTCTATCAGCATCTTCTCCGAAGATTTTAATTTCATTCGATAA
>RGRP01000206.1 GCA_010021145.1 Candidatus Fonsibacter lacus | reverse complement strand
ACGCAAATCAAGGGCCTTGGTCATTCCATCAGCAAGCAGATTGAGCAACAGGCCGAACGAGTCTACGGCCCCGAAATCGGCTCGCACCTTAAAGGAATCAGCGCGGATTATCGTTTCTACAAGGATCTGACGGAACGCGATGGGTTCAGCGCGCTGTTCTCCAGCGACGCCAACTCCAAGGCGGTCAATTCGTTGGTTGATGACGTTCTCAGTCACGGTCCCGGCATAGAGTCCTACGCCAACGTCGTCTCGTTTATTGAGAACTTGGCTGCTCCTAAGCAGGGAATGACCGTAGCCAAAACCGCGGCCGGCCCTGTTCTGATGCAGGGAACGACGATCATAGCCCCAGAAATGGCTGCTGCGATGAAGGGCCACTTAAACGGCCTGATTCATGCCAACCTGCTTAAGCGGGCGGAGGCTAACGGGAAGATCAACAACACGGTCCTGTCCGGCTTATTTGAGAAGATCGGCAATCACGAGGGTTTGCCTGAAATGATGGGGTACTCCCGTGGCGACATCGCCAACTTCTCAGCGATGCTGAAGGATTTTCCCGATGTTGGTCGCCTGACCGAGCAGGACATGGCGACCTACTTGACCAACCCGTATTTCCGTAAGCTGGCAGAATCGCGTGGAACGGGCCTTTCCAGCATCATCCGCATGGACATGGCGGAACGCGCCGTGCAGGAGCGCATGAATCAGGCCACGCTCATGGAAAGCGCGGGCAAGGTTGCCGAGGCTCGTCGCCTGTACGATTCCGCTCAGGCTATTGCTGCCAAGAACGGCATTGATGCAGCAGCGGCGGACGCCAAGTACAAGGCCGCCCTAGGAACGCCGGGATTGCGAGTATTCGCTCCTGGCGTCAAGGGCAGCCCCGAGGGACAGATTAACGCCGAAAGCTATCGGACCATCCTCAAAACGTTGTTTGATCCTGCGGCTGGTGCTACCAGCAACAAGTACGTTGAGAACATCTTCACCTACTTGCGGTCCAGCCGCGATCCTGCGGATAAACAGCTTCTGAAAGACCTTCAGGCTTCCTACGTTAACGACTACCTAAACCTATTTCAGACCGAGGCTCGGGGAGGGATGCTTGGAGAAGTGCCGTCAGCCCGTAAGTTTGCTGAGTACTTTAACCCGCTTCCAGGCGCCCCTGCGGCGGCTGAAATGCAACGCGCTCAAATCGTCCTTGATCCTGCTCAGTT
>RGRP01000205.1 GCA_010021145.1 Candidatus Fonsibacter lacus | reverse complement strand
GAACTACTTTCCGGGTGTCAGCAACGTCAATCTGCGTGGTGGGTTCAGTAAACACGCGACCGGCTTGCCAGATGACGTAGAAACGCTGGCGACCTATGCCGGTGCCACGGCTAACAAACTGTTTGCCTTTTCAGACGGCAAAATCTACGACGTAACCACAGCCGGTGCAGTAGGCGCTGCGGCAGTAAGCGGATTGACCAATGCCCGATGGGAATACACCAACGTCACGACCTCGGGCGGTAATTATCTCTATGCCGCAAACGGCGTAGATAAGCCGCTCCTTTACAACGGCTCAACGTGGACAGCCATTGACGGCGCTTCCACGCCCGCCATTACAGGCGTCACAACTACGACGCTGACCTGCCCGACGCTTTTCAAAAACCGAATGTGGTTTATTGAAAAGAACACGCTAAAAGCATGGTATCTGCCGACTGCCAGCGTAGGCGGTGCAGCGCAGCAGTTTGATCTGTCTGCTGTCGCACGTTTGGGCGGCTATTTGGTTGCGATGGCATCGTGGACGATTGATGCGGGCTACGGCGTGGATGACAACCTTGTGTTTGTGACAAGCAAGGGCGAGGTCATCGTATATCGCGGCACCGACCCGGCTTCAGCCTCTACTTGGGCGGTCATCGGTAATTGGATCGTCGGTTCGCCCATCGGCAACCGTTGTCTAATGAAGTACGGCGGCGATCTGCTCATTCTGACGTTGGATGGCTTGCTCCCGCTTGCCTCTGCGCTGCAATCCTCTCGCCTTGACCCCAACGTAGCCCTGTCAGACAAGATTCAGGGTGCGTTTGCGGCGGCGGCTGCGCTGTATGGCAGCAATTTCGGGTGGTCAATGATCTATAACCCGAAAAACAATGCGCTGATTGTAAATGTGCCGGTAAGCGAAGGCGCACAAGAGCAGTTTGTGATGAACAACATCACCAAAGCGTGGTGCAAGTTCACGAATTGGAAAGCCTTTCAGTTCGCTTTGCTCAACGACGAACTGTATTTCGGTGCCGCCGGATATGTCGCAAAGGCGTGGACAACGGGTTCCACCGAATACATGGACGATACGTCCAACATCGTCGGCAAGGCGCTACAGGCGTTTAACTACTTTGAGACGCGGGGCGTAAAGAAAATCTTTACCCGTGCGCGTCCGTCTTTGTTCACCAACAGCACCCCCTCGGTCACAATCGGCATAAATGTGGATTTCAA
>RGRP01000204.1 GCA_010021145.1 Candidatus Fonsibacter lacus | reverse complement strand
CAGCACCAGCGAGGCCTCCATCCGCCAGGAACTCCGTGCCGATGCCCTGCCCGTGATCATGGACGAGGCCGAATCCAACGAGCAGGCCGACCGCAACCGGATTCAGAACATCCTCGCCCTGGCCCGCGTGGCGAGCTCCAGTGGCCGGGGCTTTGTCGGTCGAGGTGGTGCCGATGGTGCCGCGCAGCGGTTCGTCATCCGCTCGATGTTTCTACTGTGCTCCATCAGCACCGCGCTCAAGCAGGGCGCTGACGCATCCCGCTTTGCTCAGCTCACCCTGCGCAACCCGTCCTACCTGCCACAGGAGCAGCGGCAGGCCCACTGGACCGATCTGGACCGCGACCTGACGGCGATCATCACCCCGGAGCTTGGCCATCGCATGGCGTTGCGCTCCGTGGCCCTCATCCCCGTCATCCGCGACAGCGTGGCCGTCTTCCGTCGCGCTGCGGCCAACCGCTTTGACAGCCAACGCCAGGGCGACCAGTACGGCACCCTCCTCGCCGGTGCGTGGTCGCTGATGAATGCCCGTGTCGCTACCGAGGCCGACGCCTACCAGCTGATTGACGGCAACGACTGGAGCCAGTACCGCGAAGCCGCCGAGCAGTCCGATGAAGAACGCTGCCTGGCCCGCATCCTGCAGCATCAGCTCCGCGTCGAAGGCGATCGCGGCAACGGCTACATGCGCACCGTCTGGGAACTTGTCGAGTTGGCCCGCGGCACTGCCTCCAGCATGGAAATCAGCAACGTGGCTGCCGAGTCGCACCTTGGTCGGATCGGCCTGCGCGTCATGGATGGCCGCCTGCTCGTCGCCAACACCGCCCTGGGCCTGCAACGCATCCTCCATGACACCCAGTGGTCCCACAGCTGGCCCACTGTGCTGTCCCGCTTGCCCGGTGCCGAGAAGCCCGGGAAGGTTCGCTTCCGCGGAATGGAGCGCAACAGCCGGGCCGTGTCCTTGCCGCTGGATCTGGGCTGATTCCGTCCCGTTTGTCCCGCCCGTCCCGCCGCAGCGTTCCGCCGGGAACCATTGCAAACACAAGGTTTGTCCCGTTTGTCCCGCTTGTCCCGCTTTTTCGCGGAAGACAGCCCCCTATGCGCATGCGTGTGCGCGCGCGTGTGCGCGTGCGTGTGCGCGCGTGTGTGTGTGTGTGTCTGTGTCTGTAGAGACGGGACAAACGGGACAGAAGGCGCAGATCGCCC
>RGRP01000203.1 GCA_010021145.1 Candidatus Fonsibacter lacus | reverse complement strand
TACGCAGATTTCAGGCGGGAGGAGCCGACCCCTGTGGTAGGTAAGGACTACGAACCCAGAGGCCCAATTGACCGGCCCCGCTTCCGTATAATTGAACTGCGGCCCGGTAGGCTCGGCTAACGTCCCTGCGTCTATACCGTATCTACGGCCCCTGTAATCGCCCCACGGCGTTACCTGTAACTTGTGTAGGTGTCCGTGGGCGTAGTGCGTCCCAGAGCGTAGGGTGCTGTTATAGGCCGAGTGTATCCCACCAGATACAGGTCTATGCCGTACCGCAAGCCACCCGTCGGTGTTCTGGTTGATATGCACACACCACCCGGCACGCCAGCGGGGGAGGTAGTCCAGCAGGGTCATGCCGGTCATTTCCTCAAACTCACCGATACGGGTAGAGAGGTAGTTCTCAAACCGGGCGTCGTGGTTGCCAATGGTGCGGAGCAATTTGGCCTTACCTGCCGCACGCTCAATCTCCGCGACCCGATCCTGTACCGCGCCGATCTCGTCCTTCACCATCGGCTGCTTTTCCCACATGATGCGGGCGTGGCGGGAAATACGCGCACCGTCCAAAACGTCACCGTTCAAGATAACGATTTTCGGACTAACTTCCTTGGCTAACTTGCAGAACGCTTTGTGGGCGGTCGTGACGATACCGGGCCAGTAATGGCAGTCCGAGGCGATCAACACCACGCCGTCTTTGACTTCCTCCACCATGTCACGCTCGTACTTCCTAGCGCGTTCGGCGGCAAGTTCATTAGCGCGATTACCCGCCGTGGTCTTGGGGCCGTCTTGGTTCTGCCGAAACGAGGCTTCTAGCGTGATCCCGTATTTCGCTTCCATAGAGCGACGGCGTAAGTGCGCCGAGCGGGAATCCATGCCGAAGAATTTGGCGACTTTGGATGGGCTTTGTAGCCGATTCCAAGCCTCTATAAACTCGTCATCGCTTGTGTATTTTGGCATTGCGGGTAACCTTGATGCCGAGTTCCTTTCGGCGGGCCTTGGTGGCCTCGTCATCACGTTCAGCCATCCACTCCAAATGACCGTCCACTAATCGGTATTGTTCTTTGTGGACTAACGCGCAGTCGCAACATTCAGCGTGGGTATACCCTTTAATGCGATACCACGTTCCGTCCGTTATTTGGATGGCTTTGTATCGGTCACTCTTTGCCATTCAGGCTTCCCCACTCCTCGGCTGAAATGCGGTGT
>RGRP01000202.1 GCA_010021145.1 Candidatus Fonsibacter lacus | reverse complement strand
GGAAATATGTAAATACCGATTACGCGACAATTTATCAATCTCGCAGCGGTCAGCATCAATGGTTTAACGCAGCCTCCGGCACCGCAGGAAACAACATCTCGTTCACGCAGGCGATGACGCTGGATGCGAGTGGAGTGCTGTATGTTGGCGCAACGTCAGGCCAAGCATCCCGCTTAAACTTGGTAAAAATTGCGAACAGCGCGGTTGAGAATTTGCTATGGCTGCAAAACGACGGCACGGGGTACAAAGGGACGAAGATTTCCTTTGGTGAATACACATCAGAAAAGGGTTATGTCACCAATCAGTACATTGCATCTGGCCCGTCGTGGACAACGGATATTGGTGGTGTAGATTTAGTTAGACTTTTCACAGCATCCACCGAACGCGCCCGCATCACGAGCGGGGGGGATTTGCTGGTTGGGACGACGACGGTAAATTCCACTTCTGGCATTACATTACGGGCAGACGGGATTATTGTTGCAAAAGGTGTTTATAACACGGTTGTATCGTTAAATACCCGCGACATTTATATGGATTCTGATGGGTATTTCGGTTACATCAGTTCAACTCGTGCATCTAAAACCAACATTAGCAATCTAAATAACGTGGATTGGTTGCATCAACTTAATCCTGTAGCGTTTAATTATAGAAAAATTGACCGCGAAACGAACGAGCGTACTGATGAGCCTGAAACAGAAAAACAATACGGTTTAATTGCTGAAGAAGTTGAGCCGGTAAATGCGGACATTTGCTTTTACGATGTTGTGGATGGAAACCCAGAATTGCGTGGGGTCAACTATTCAAAATTGATTGCGCCACTTCTTAAACTTGCACAACAACAGCAAATCCGTATTGAGAAATTGGAAGCCGAAATGGCTGCGCTAAAAGGAGCCTGATACAAAATGTCCGACGCAAAGTTAGAAATGACGCTTGAAGAAGCCGTCGCCGTCGTGAATCTGCTGGGTAGCCTCCCGACGAGTCAAGGCGGGTTCCCGCTTTGGCAGAAACTGAAGGCGCAGGTGGAGGCGCAGTTGCCTACGGAAGAAACCAAGCAATGAACACGGCGTTCCTCGTCATTTTTATTGGCCTCCAGATCGCCGACATCTGGACAACGCTGACGGCGTTGAAGCAGGGCGGGAGGGAGTTAAACCCCTTCCTCGCCAAACTGTTTGAGCGGTTTGATGCGCTGACCGTGATGGTG
>RGRP01000201.1 GCA_010021145.1 Candidatus Fonsibacter lacus | reverse complement strand
TACTCCAATTATCGATGAGTTAAAAATAATTGAAAAAAATTGAAAAAAATTTAAAAATATAAAAATTCTTATTGATGATATAAGATTATTTAGTTTAAATTACCATAACTACCCTAATATAAATGAAATTGTCGATTGGTGTAAAAAAAACCAACTACTATGGACTATCGAACAAGACATATTTATTGCAAAAAATATTAAATAAATATTAAAATATTTTTTGTGGCGGAGAGAAAGGGATTCGAACCCTTGATACCTTTAACAGTATACACGCTTTCCAAGCGGGCGCCTTCAACCACTCGGCCATCTCTCCTATTCGTTTTTATTTATTTTAAGAACTTCAATAAAAGCTTCTTGAGGAATATCGACACTGCCAAATTGCCTCATTCTTGCTTTTCCTCTCTTTTGTTTTTCTAACAGTTTCTTCTTTCTATCTCTAGCTCCTCCACCATGAATTCTACTAATAACATCTTTTCTGTAACCAGATATTGTTTCTCTTGCTATTATTTTTCCACCAATAGCAGCTTGGATCGGTATTTGAAATTGATGTCTTGGTATTAAATCTTTTAATCTTTCGCACATTAACCTTCCTTGTCTTACTGCAAAATCTTTGTGAATTATCATGGATAACGCGTCTACCATTTCTTCATTTACTAATATTGATAATTTAATTAAATCTCCTTCTCTGTAATCACTCAGTTCATAATCAAAACTTGCATAGCCACTCGATATTGATTTTATCTTGTCATAAAAATCAAAAACAACCTCATTTAACGGTAGCTCATAAGCTAAAACTGCTCGATTTCCTGAATAACTAAGACTTTTTTGTTTCCCTCTTTTTTCTTCACATAATTTCATAATTGAGCCTAAATATTCATCTGGAAGAATTATTGTTGCATTAATCCATGGCTCATCAATAGATTTAATAAAATTTGGTTCTGGCATATTAGCAGGGTTTTGAAGATCCATTACTGTTCCGTCATGTTTGTTAATTTTATAAACAACGCCTGGTGTTGTAGTAATTAAATTTAAGTTATATTCACGGTCCAATCTTTGAACGATAATTTCAAGGTGAAGCAATCCTAAAAAGCCACATCTAAAACCTAACCCTAAAGCGGCAGAGTTCTCCGGCTCATAAACAAAACTAGAGTCGTTTAATTTTAATTTTGCAAGGCTATCTCTTAATAAATTATACTCTGTGCTATCAACTGGAAATAGTCCGCAAAACAC